>CAJWWL010000001.1 GCA_913048125.1 uncultured Opitutia bacterium
TGAGTTGATGAGCAAAGGTGGTCTGTCCACGATCCAGCATGCCGAATTTGACGTAGTTGCGGACATTGTACTGCCCGGTCATGATCTTGGCTCGTGAAGGCGTGCAGATCGGGTTGGAGAAGCAGTTGGTAAAGCGCACTCCTTCTGCAGCCAACTTGTCCAAGTTGGGTGATTTGCAGGACTCGCTTCCGTTTGAGGATAGGGCTTCGTAGCCCATGTCGTCGGCCATGATCAGGATGACGTTGGGGCGCGTTCGGTTGGGACCGTCTTGTGCGAATAGGGGACAGCAAAGAAGAAAAGTGAAGACCAAGGTGGAGGCTTTCATGAGATGTGGCGTTAGGGATTGCGTTGGAGGTTAGTTGCTATTAATTTAAATACTCTTTTATGGATAGTGAAGTTAAAATGCTACCATGCGAAAGGTGTGGTGAACTGATTCTCTACGATGGGATAAAGGAATTCGGGGCAGACACTTACTGCGAGTTTTGTGGGAGTGAGAGTCCGCACACGCTTCTAGGGAATCCCGCAACGCCTTTCTTCTTCTTGTTTCTTGGGACTGTAGTATTTGCCTTGGTCAACCCCTTTGGCATGAAAGAGGCGCAAATTTTTTTCATGGCCTTTGGTCAGTTTTGCCTGTTGCTCTGGTTTAAGATTCTTCGACCCATACATATTGCCCTGCTGAAGGCAGATAATCCTCCAGGTTGTGCTATCTTTTTTTACGGATGTTTTTCTTGGGGAGCGCTTGGTCTCGGTATTCTTTCGTTATTCTTACTGACTGCTTCCGGAAGATAGACCCGTTCAAGTCCGAGAACGTTTCTACTTTGATGGTATCATGCAGTGAGAACGTTTTTTGAGTTTATTTTAAGTAAATCGGCTTAAGTTGCCAAAAGCATGGATAAGAAACCTTTCTGTTTTGACCGGTTCCAAACTTAGAACTGTAGTTCGCTGCGCTTAAGGGTTTGATTGTGGATGGGTTTGCCATCAATGTTGATAATGGTGTACTTGATGGTCGGGTCGTTGGACTTCAAGTCGAAGTCCACGCGTCCGAATGATTGTTTCTCGTTGTAGCCGAAGAGCGAGTGCTTGATCAGACCGTGCACGTGCTGGTTGGTCAGGCGCGAGGATTGCCATTCATAAAGCGGGTACATGCCCTCTATATTGGTGTCGATCTTGTAGGCGTCAGAACGGTGTCGGTCGGCTGATAAGATTACGACTCCTGGAATCTTCTGCTCTGCAATATATTCAAAGATTTGCTGCCTCTCGCTGTCAAATCCGTCCCATGTGTCCTTTGAGCCAGGCTTTACCTTGGGAGTGATTGGGACATTGGTGCAGAACACAGTAAACGTCGCTGGTTTCTTGAGTGTTTTCTTAAGCCATTTTAATTGAGCAGTTCCCAGCATGGAGGGGCTTTCCCCCTTTGGCGATTCTCGGTAGTAGCGACCGTCGATAAGTATGAAATGTACCTTACCAATCCAGAAGTCGAACCAACAGCCTGGCTGTTTCTCTCCACCTCCGTAGTAGGGATTATCGTAATTCTCCTTGAAGATTTCCCAGACTTCTCGCTTCCACTTAGGTTTTTCAATGTCAGGACCACCCCATCCATCGTTGGTGGTGAAGTCGTGGTCATCCCAGATTCCGTAGATAGGCACCTGCTTGGCCAGTTTCATCCATTCGGGTTGGCTCTGTCTACGGTAGTAGTGGAACCTTTGCATCTCCGGCGTCTCGGGATCGTCGATGTAGACGTTGTCGCCAAGCAATAAAAGTGCTCGAGGATCTATTGAGCCGATCGTGTTCCAGACTCGTTCGTTCTCAGGCACATATCCTGCACCTCCACCAAACACGATAGTGAACTTATCACTCGGCTCTTTAGTTTTCAATGAGGTGTTGGGAAGTGCACGTTCCCAAGGCCAAGTTTCAGCATCGTACTTCCATGCATTTTTTTTGCCCTGAGCAATTTTGAGTAGTAGCTCAGTGTGCTCAGGATTAACGTCAAACTTTGCAGTCTCTTTAAGGTATGCAATGGCTTCTTCCTTTTTGCCACGCAGAATAAGTTTGAGGGCATGTGGATGGACACGCTTTACCTGCCCACGACTGCCAGGTTTTTCATTGTTCACTCGTGGCTTGTTTGCCTGTCCTTCTTGAGCATTCAGTGGTTCTGTGTTAACACATAATGCTAGTAATCCCAGCATACATAGGGACTTGAGTGGTGGGATGTTGTGTCTTTGAATCATAGAGTTATTAGTCTTCGACTTGGTAATGCTTGCGCAGGCGAGTGAGTTCCTTTTTTAGACCAGCAATTATCTTTGAGTATTTAGGGGCATTAAGACGACTTTTCATTTCCTGAGGGTCGACTTTTAGGTCGAAGAACTCCCAGGTGTTTAGCTTTTCATCAGGGAAACGAATGAGTTTGTAGCGGCCATCAGTCACACCGAAATGAATCGGGACTCCGTGACCACCAGCCTCGTAATAGTGGTAGTAGTGTGTCTTTCGCCAATCCTCTGGGGTTTTACCGTGCAAAATTGGTAAGAGGGAGCGGCCTTGCATATCTTTCGGTTGGGGTGCACCAGCGATATCTAGAAAGGTTTGCGCAAAGTCCAGATTAGATACCAGGTCGGTATTAGTGGAGCCCGGTTTTGTCCGGCCGGTCCAACGGACGAGTAGGGGAGTATGCAGACTTTCCTCGTACATCCAGCGCTTATCGAACCAACCGTGTTCACCAAGCCAGAAACCTTGATCTGAACTGTAGATAACTACTGTGTTTTTGCTAAGGCCGTTCTCGTCCAAGTAATCCAGCATACGTCCGATGTTTTCATCGACTGCCTTCACGCAACGCAGGTAGTTTTTGATGTAACGCTGATAGTTCCATCTTGTTAATTTCTTACCTTTGAGATCTAGCTTTTGCATTGCCTCATTGAGAGGTCGGAAGTGTCCGTCAAAAATCTTGTACTGTTCAGGCGTGAACTTACTAGAGTAGCGTAGCATTAGCCGACTGGGGCCAATATGTTCAGCAATTCCCATCTTGTGATTAGCTGGTGCTTCACTGCGACCGGAGTAGTCGTCGAAGAGTGTTGGTGGTTCGGGGATTTGTACGTCTTCAAACGTCTTCAAATGACGCAAAGCTGGTTCCCAGCGTCCATGTGGAGCCTTGTGCTGTGCCATTAGGAAAAACGGCTTATTTTGATCACGCTGATCAATCCACTTCAGCGCCTGGTCGGTGATGATATCTGTGGTGTAACCAGTGTGCTTCACCATTTCTCCATTCGTGAATAGCAAAGGGTTGTAGTACTGGCCCTGACCTTTAAGTACTTCAAAATGATGAAAGCCCGTTGGTGTGGATTTTAGATGCCATTTACCGACAATCGCTGTCTGGTAACCAGCCCTCTGTAGTAGCTTGGATACGGTCTGCTGAGAACCATCAAATGTGTCCTTGTTCGTACGCTGCCCGTTGAGGTGAGAATGCTTTCCAGTTAGGATCACGGCCCGAGATGGTGCGCAGATCGAATTACTGACTAAGCAATGCCGGAAGAGCATGCCCTCTTTTGCGATGCGGTCAAGATGAGGGGTGGGCGCAAGTTTTGCCAGTGGTCCACCGTACGCCGAGAGTGCATTCAGAGCATGGTCATCGGTGAAAATAAAAAGGATGTTGGGCCGCTCGTCTTTGGCTGCATTAAGGACGTAGGCCAGAAATGATAGGCTGGTTAGGAGAAGTAATTTCGGTTTTTGCATTTGGAAATTTGGAAAAAATAACTCTTGAGGTTCATGGCTTGGGATCTACCTGCCAATTCTTATTTCTCCTCAATCCGTAGTAGGGGTAGTAGTCCCACGGGGCATCAAGGCCTAGTGCGCGGGGATCCTTTGTGCGAATAAGATGATCCTTCAACTGCTGTGCTAGCTTTTTTCGTATGGTGGCGTATTTAGGTTTGGTCGAAAGATTGATCAACTGTCCGGGGTCCTCGTTCACGTTATAGAGTTCTTCTGCAGGTCGTTTGGCAAAGGCCAAGTCATAGAATTGCTTGAACTCAGGTCTTTCCTTATTGTCCATAAGTAAGCTCTTTGTAGGCGAAGAATCTACTTCACCAAACGGGATGTATCGAGCACAGAACTCCCGATCTGGATTGCCTGCAGGCCACCGGTTGGGTTCGATGTTCTGGATGTAAAGATAGTCGGCTGTTCGGATGGCTCTGCTTGGGTAGCCTTTGCCGCCTTTTCGGCACCCATCATGACGTTCCATGGCAATAAATGCCCTATCACGCTGTTTTTTAGATTTGTTTTCTAGAACACTGAGTAGGCTGGAGGCGGTCATCATTTTTGGGACGGCCACACCGCTGGCTTCTAGAAAGGTTGGAGCCAAGTCACTAAGGTTGACCAAGCCCGTGTAAGTTCGTCCAGATTTAACTATTCCCTTGGGCCAACGTATAGCTAGTGGGACATGGGCGCCAGCATCATACAGACTGGCCTTGGCCCTTGGGAACGGCATCCCGTGGTCACTCGTGATGACCACAATGGTGTTTTCAAGTTGTCCCGTTTTTTCCAGAGAAGCCATGGCTCGCTCGACCATTTTATCGAAATGTTCCACCTCCACGTAGTAGTCGAGAAGGTCGTTCCGTACCACGGGATGATCTGGAAAGATGGGCGGCACTAGAACCTTGGCAGGATCCTTTCCGGACTTTTTGCCGGCACCTACTTCGAAGCCTCGATGTGGTTCATGCGTGCCTAGCCAAAAACAAAATGGCTGATTCTCTTTTAGCTGCTCAAGGAATAATTCAAAGTTAGCGGCGTAATCCTTATTGGACATGCTACGATAGGGCGGTTTGAGGTTCTTTTGCCTAAATTCTTTGCCTGCTGGATTGGCGTTGCGTCCACCCGCGGCCAATCTGCCGGGGCTCCAGCCTTTGCCTGTAAAGCCAGTTGCGTATCCATTTTGCTGCAGGAGTTCGGTGTAGGTCAGGAATTTACTGGGTAGAGTGCTGTGGATATTGCCTGCCTCTTCCAGTCTCCAGATAGGTTGCCCTGTGAGAATTGCACTCCGCGAAGGTCCACACGTGGGGGCATCGCAAAAAGCTCTTGTGAATCGAATGCCTTCGCGTGCAACACGATCAAAAGCTGGAGTCTGGATTACTGGATCGCCGTTTGCACCTGTATGGGCGTAAGATTGATCATCCGAGATACAGAAGAGGATATTCGGTCGGTTTTGTTCTCCATGAGTATTCCATATAAATTGTGGGTTTAGCACCACTTGGGTGAACAAAAGGAGAGGCAGAAGTTTTCTCATGTTTTATGAGCAGACGAGTTTTGTGGATTCCTTGATTTTGATATAGGTCGACAGATCTTTGGCTAGGGATTTTTGTCTCGGATCGTGAGAATTAGGTGATCTTCAGCCGAGATTCTTGAGCAGGGCTTGAGCACAAGCTTCGGAGAACTCAGGTGCGTTGATTTCTGTATCAACCTCAATCATTTCAATACTTGGAGACAGGTTTACCTTAATAGCATTGAACAAAGCTTGATCTGCATCTGGATCATAAAATGGCTGCCCTGACGCGCTGATAATGCTGATTGCCTTAGTGGGCAGTAAAACTGTGACTGGACACTTGTAGGCATTTACTTTCTCCGCGAGAATCCTACCGAGTTGCGCGCATTCCTCAGGCGTAGTTCGCATAAGCGTAACCTGCGGATTGTGAACGTAGAAATTACGCCCTTCGAATTGACTGGGGACGGTTTCCCTCCCTCCGAAGTTAACCATATCTAGGCAACCTGGTGTAACAATAGCCGGCACTCCAAATTTTCCCGCGGCTTCCAATCGAGTTGAGCCAGCACTCAGGACTCCGCCGCATAATTCATCTGCCCACTCAGTCGTGGTGACATCAAGCACACCGGCAATTAATCCTTCAGAGATCAAAGACTCCATCGTCTTACCTCCTGTTCCTGTTGCATGAAATACTAGGACTTCGTAGCCGGAATCTTCTAAAATAGTTTTAGCTGCTTCGATACATTCTGTGGTGTTTCCAAACATGCTCGCTGCTATGATGGGACGATCCTTAATATCTTTTGCGACTTTGGTGCGGACCATTCCACAGATGGCTCCTGCCGCCTGACTAAAAATCACCCGAGAAATACTGTTCAGCCCCGAAACATCCACGACACTTGGTATCATGGTGATATCCTTTGTTCCCACATAGTGCGCAGTGTTGCCACTCGCTAGGGTCGAAACCATCACTTTCGGGAACCCAACTGGAAGTCCTCGCATGGCTGCTGTTCCGATAGCGGTGCCTCCGCCCCCTCCCAAGGATAGAATGCCATGAATCTTTCCTTCAGCAGCCAATCTTGATACCAGCTTGGGAGCCGCTTCAGTCATTGCAGTTACGCACTCGCCACGATCATTACGTTGTTGGATTTCTGCGAGGTCGATCCTGCCTGCCGAAGCAACCTCCTCACGGGTTACGTCCGGTTCTATTGTTGGGGCGGAACCAGTTCCTACATCTATGAGCAATGTGGAAAGGCCAGAGTCTGATATAAGCTTTGCAGCATAAGCGTGTTCATCGCCCTTGGTATCAAGGGTTCCTAAGATTGCTACAGTCTTACTGGGCTTGGTCATAAATTAGAACTAAACAAAGACTGAGTCTCGGCGACTCTTCACTGATTCTTTTTATTTCTGGTAGATCTTGGCGCTAATTCTTCAGTGTATTCGTTTTCAATTGCCATAAACTCCTCCAATAGCTTTTGGAGCCGTTTGCGGTGAGCGTCATGCCTTGGGTCAGTTGTTACTTTTTCGCTGTAGCGTTCGTGATCTGAAGTAATTGGTATGTCATAAAGTTTCCCGTCCTGATTGAGTCGAAAACGTTCATCCCGAACGAAGTAACCTTTCCCAAAGTTGATGAGGAGGTGCTCGCGACCTTTGCCTTTTGTGCCGGTAAGATTATGCGAAAGGTTAAGGCCATCGACCTTACGGGTTAGCTCTAGACCTGCAAGGGCGTGAATGGAGGGCAGCACATCGACAAGGCAAAAGAAATCCTCACGTATGCCAGGTTGAATTGTGCCAGGCCACCAAGCTAGGAGAGGCACGCGACTGCCTGCCTCGGTCATCGAGCCTTTTCCGCCCTTTAGCTTGAGTCCGGGTAGGTGACTGGTGATGCTTTTATGTGTGCCGTTGTCGCCTGTAAACAGGACGAGTGTATTCTCGTCTATACCGTGTTTTTTTAGGCGTTTGAGAATACTCCCAACAATGTAATCCATGTAGGTGATCATATGCCCAAAGGCCATGGTTTGCTTATCAAGGTCCTTCGTGTATTTCGTGTAGGCCAGTTTCTTGAGCTTAGGCGGGTGAATAAACGGTGAGTGGACAAGAGCCATAGGGTAGTAGAGTAAAAAGCTCTCATTCTTTTTTCGGTCGATGAAGTCCAATGCAAATTTATGGAAGTAGTCTGGCCCAAACTCATCCTTTTCGCCGTTGGTAATTTCTCCTTTGGAGTAAATTTGAGGCCCGTAATATCGGCTGGATTTTTTGCCGGCATGGACCCACGTCCACATGCAATATTCGTCAAACCCGTGTTCGATGGGCTGATTTGGGAATTCATCAAATTTACCCAGTTGCCATTTTCCAGTAATGGCTGTGGCGTATCCAGCATCGCGGAAGTCGTGGCCAAAAGTTCGGATGCTAGCTGGCATTCGTACACCTTTGTCTTTCCCAATCAAAGAGCGGAATCCGGTTCGGGGTGGATAAAGCCCACTCATGATCATCACTCGAGTCGGAGTGCAGAGCGGCGTAGCGTAGGCATTGTTGAACCGGGCGCCTTCATCCGCCATTCGATCTAGGTGTGGAGTCGTGTATATGGTGCTACCATAGCAAGCCAATCCCTCCGCCCCGATGTCATCTGCCATGATTATGATGACATTAGGCTTTTTCTTAGCCCAAGTGCAGTGAGATGAACCTATAAAAAGTGCTAAAAGAAAAACAAATGATGAATGTTTCATTATGGAAATACGAGGTCTTAGGATCGGATAAATGATTTCCTAAAGGCGAGCCAAAGATGATAAGCTCAGGGCTACTGCAAAGAGTAACCAATCAAGGGGAGACTTGTTTTGAATTCTCAAGCACCTCTAGTGAAAAGGCGATCGAGTGTCCCGGTTGATTTGCTGTATTCTTGCTGTTGCACACCAAAGTGCTGAATAATTGAGAGTAAGCAGTTGGCGTGAGGAGGCTGATCAGGGTAGTCTAGGAGTTTACCTGTATTGAGCCCAGTTTGTTTGCCGCCAGCCATGACAAGCGGAAGGTTTGCCCCGAGGTGTTTACCACCGTGACTGAGTCCCGATCCAAAAAGGAGCACTGTGTGGTCGAAGACGCTGGTACCATCATGTTCTTTGAGGGATTTCATTTTCTCAATAGCTAAGCCGAATTGGTGTACGTACCAAGTGTTGGCTATGTTGAATTCTTCGGTTAGCTTCTTGTTGCGTTCGAAGTGTGAGGACCAGTGAAAGTCAGCTTTGAGACCAAGGAAATCATGAATGCGACGGCTACTTTCTAACGCCATTATGCAGGAGGCAACTCGGGTTGCATCTGTCCAGAATGCTAGTGCGACTAGATCTACCATGGTCTTCATCTTGGAGGGAAAGTCATCGAGCTGGATCACTTCGCTCCCGACTTTTTCCAAATGAGGTCTGGATGCACCATCTTGTTCCTGTTTCTGAATGGCCACTTCTACTTCTCGAATAGAATCTAAGTAGTTGGATAGAACGGTCTTGTCTGCAGTGCTTGCTTTCTTCATCAGGGAGGATGCAGGTTCCTTGACCGCATCAAGAATGCTGCTCAGTTCATTGCGGACGCTAGTGTCCCCGAGTCCACGAAACAGTCGATCGAAGGCAAACTGAGCATTACGTTCCACAAAAAGCCCGCGCCCCTCCTTGTCGTAAGATAGGCTATTCAATGTCGTGGATCTTACATCCACGGGTTCAGCAGAGAGTTGGAAGGATTTGAATTGAGTCTCGGTCCCCACATGGTCTGCGATGACTTGGTCGAAAGAGTAGCCAGGGTTACGAGTCTGGTGTCCAGTCATGAATAGTGGCATGGCACCGTAGTGGTCTCCCTTGGGCTGATTGCTTACATTAGAAAGGATGGCAATGTCCTTCTTGTATTTGGCCAAAGGTTCTAGGTTTTTTGAGAGCGTGAAGTCGTCTTCGTTTCCAGTAGCTTGCCAGTTGGCCGGATCGATCCCATTTCCTTTGTGGAAGACGCCTAATCTGAGTGGGATGGTGTTTTTAGTTTTTGTCGTTCCATGGCAGATTGCCGGTCCCATAATTTCCAATGCGGGTAAACCCATACACACCCCAGTGCCCTTGAGAAAACTTCTTCTCGGTATCAGATAGTTGTTTTGCTTCATGGATGTTCCTTGTTTCGGAATGGGTAGCTCAGTACGACTTCTTCTAAAAGTTTGTTCATACTGTAATCATGTTTAGCGATGGATTCTTTAATTCTTCTTATGGCGGGACGGTCTGTGGGGAGAACTTTTCTTCCAACTGCGTAGGCTAGAACCTTCTTTACAGCATTATCGATTACCTTGTCACGATATTCGTTAACAAGCAACTCTTTCAAATCTGCTGGCCTTGTGAAGCCCTTTCCGTTGGGGAGTTTGTAAGCTGGTTCGATTTCTTTATGCTCACCGCCAAGCAAAGAAACTACACCATAAGAGTTATTGCCTCCATCGCCCTTAACCTCTGCCGTCAACTTCCATCCCTCAGTTGGTGCTTCCGTTGGTAGGTTGAACTTCCAGATATTTTTATGGGTTGCGTGTCCAGTGTACCCAAAATGTTTATCCTCCAGATCAATAAGACTAGATTCCAATCGAACGTTTCTAATGTCCAATCGGTGACTTCCCTTTGTATACTGAAACTGCACTTCGTTGATTTTACCTGGTTCTAACTCCAATTTTAAATCCCAAGACCGATCTTCATATTTTCTTGGAATGACCTTTGGGTCCCATCTAAAGAGTTCCTTTCCAGTAATTCTGACCTTTGGTGCGCTCCGTTGGATTCCTAGTTGATCATAGATTTCAAGACCAAAACCCACGGGGTCGATGTATTTATGGCAGGATGCACAACCCTTTTGTGAGGAATGGAGTTTAAGGATTTCATTCGGACTTAAATTGAGTTTTTGTTCCTTCGCTTTTTTTTGAGATTCCTCAAGGTCTGGGACATTTTCTGGGATCTCAAAATGAATCCCAAGAATCCGCTCCATAACCCAAGCACCTCGTCGGATTGGGCTGGTTCGGTTTTCGGTAGATGTCGCACTCAGAGTAGAGCCAAGTGTAAGAAAGCCTCCTCGATTAGGGTCATCCAGCATCTTCAAGCTTAAAGGCAGATGCTTGTATTCATAATTTCCTTCGTAAATTTTTCGATCCTCGTTCCTGTAATGGATGTTAACAGCAGGTAGAGCGTTATCGACCTCCATTGAATCTTCCTTCAGTGGTATGCGATAGATGTTGGTCTGGTGCTTGTTGATGAACATCCAGTCAGCATCTATCAGACGAAATATCGGCTGGTCATAGCGAATGATACTATCAAAAAACAACAAGGCTTCCTCATACTGAGTCCGGTAATAACCAGCCATTCTATCACTCCTTTTATTGACTGCGCTCTTGCGGCGAAGGTGCTTATAGTCGAACCATTCGCCACCAAGGTTTTCTGCAAGTGCAACTCGTTTGGGATCTGCCAAAAGTCGGTGAAATTGTTTTTTTAAAACTTCTGGGCGAACGAGTTCTCCGTTATCTGCTAAATTCTTTAATTCATCATCTGGAGGGCTTGACCAGAGAAAATACGAAAGTCTTATTGCCAATTCACCAGCGGGTAGGGGAGACAGGCCAGAACTTACCTCTTCGAGCCTGTATAGAAACATTGGGGATAAAAGCATCGCCAAGAAAGATGACTTTATCGATTCGTATTCTGTTCGTCCATTCTCCCGCATATTCTCGTAAACAGTTAGAAATCTTTTTAACTCGTCTCCTTTGATGCTTCGTCGGAATGCTGAAGTGCCAAACCCTCTCAAGATTTCCTTTGTTGCAGTTGCAGACAAATCGGTAGTGTTTTTCGTGCCAAAAAGTCTCTCTCGGGCCTCTTCATCTGAGTCTAGCAAGTTCAGTACGGCTGAAAAGCAACGGGCGTAGGTTTGAAGGTCTACCGACTCTTCGCTCAATGCTGTTGCATCATTGGAAAATCCAGAAGCGCCACGAATCCCAGCACTGAAGAACTTTTCAATGATTGTCTCCGGTATAACATGCAATCGGCTGTTGGTGACTGTCTGACGGATGTCTAAGTGCAAAATATCTTCGAGCGTGTTCTGTAGTTCTTCTCGAGTTAGTCGTCTAGGGTGGTTGATACCTGCTCGTTCGATTCCGTTCGGAAGCACGAACTCGTTTTCAAACCAAGTAGTAAAAGTGGCTACTTGCCCGTTAGAGAGAGATTTCTTGTCTTCGGGAGGCATTTTACGTTCCACGATTGCACGTTCCAATTTCTCCCAAATTTCTACGTTCGGACTTTCGTCAAAACGATCCAGTAGAGCTTCAATGTTTATGCCGCCTTTGGGTTTTTCTCCATAATGGCAGTCAATACAGTGACTTTCAAGTAGTTCACTGACCACTTCGAAGCTTACACTAGCCATCAAAGCACCTGGCCAGAGTCCTAAAGAGAAAAAGCCCGCAATTTGTTTATATCTTTTGCACCCCATTGTATCTCATTTCAAGATAGGCCAAACTAAAAACAATTTTGGTAATTTAAAAGGTGGCAGTGATCCCAATGTAGCCAATTTCAGGGTCAATCCTGCTCTTCTTTGGCTGTCCTCCAAGTTATTCTAAGAGCCGTTTGACTTAGGCTTTGATTGCATCGATTTGCTTGGTTGCAATGCCAATCGGGCGGTCCAAGGGTACACCTACGCAGTTAAGTAGTGTTGTAAGAAGGTCTGCCTGGTTACCTTTGGTGTCAGAGATGAACCGGCCAGTTTTAATGCTGCCTCCACCTTTCCCTGCGAGAATAAAGGGAAGGTTGTCACGGCGGTGCTTGTTTCCGTCTTCGAGGCCAGAACCCCACATCATGATGCAGTTATCTAGTAGAGTGCCATTACCCTCCTTTAGAGAATGCATTTTCTTCACCATGTAGGCGTATTGGTCGACGTTGAATTTATTGATGGCTGCTACTTTGCGGATTTTTTCCTTATCGCTTCCATAGTGAGTTTGCGAGTGATGCTCATTGGAGAAGCCCAGTTCTGGATAGGAGGCACCATTAGGCCGCGAACCGACATATGTGCTGACCCGCGTGGTATCAGTCTGGAAAGCTAGAACGGTCAGGTCACACATGACTTTCATGTATTCGCTGCGCTTGTCGCCTTCGGGAATCTTCACTTCGATAGGCGCCGAATCGGTGGCGAATCTTTTTGTAGGTGCGACACCATTCTTTTCCAAGGCTGCTTCTTGCTGGCGATTTTCGATAGCTGCAATATGGCGTTCTACTGAGCGCACGCTGTCGAGGTATTCATCGAGTTTTTGTTGATCAACTTTGGCGAGGGTTTTACGGAGGTCTCTGGCGCCACCTAGTACACGGTCAAGCATTTGCCGGTCTAGTGGGTTGGTTTGGCTTACGAGGCCATCCTTGCCGCGTTTTCCGAAAAGTCGGTTTAGAACGTTTCTGGGGTCAGTCTCGGCAGGTACGGGTTGTGTGGGAGATCGGTAACTGCAGTGATTATAATATCCCTCATGTAAACCTTCTTGATTTTCCTTCCAAGTCTGGGGCATGGTGGCCAGTTCCAGAGAGGGTAGCAATGTTTGCGCACCAACATAGTTGGCCATGATCTGGTCAGCCGAAATTGATATGTTAATGCGGCCACGTGAGTCAGCGTCCGGTAAACGACCAGTTAGCCAGGTCGATAGCTCTAAAGCATGTGGGGCACCCTTAAATGGATGAATAGGTACTCCGGAAATGCCTTTCATCATTAGGCACTGGTCCATGACAGGTTGCAGTGACTGGATTATGGATGGTGGTGAATTGAGGAATTGATCCTGATTTTTTGGCCAGAATTGATCCATGATTACCCCATGCGGCATATACATGAAAGCCATTCTTACTGGAGGCTTGGACAGATCTGACGCCGAAGCCAGAGAGTCCATGAATGGCAAGGCTAAGGAAAGCCCTGAACCTTTTAAGAAGGTGCGACGATCAATGGCTGTGTCTCTTTTCATTCAAATGTAATATCCATTGTGCTCATCCTTTTACTCTACGATGTGTAAAAAGATAACTAGTGACTACCTCACTGATGATTGTACGGAAACTGTAACTATCCTTCGCGATTTTTTTCATTAATTGATCAATCACAATATAATCATAGCCCTCCAGCTGTCTGCCCAATGCGTAAGCCATCAGTCTCTCGGTGAGATTTCGAGCAAGATCAGCTTCTCGGTCAGCGAGAAGATTCTTCAGTTGAGCGGGTGTGGAGAAAGTTTTGCCATCGGGAAGCTTGCCTGCGGAATCAATCACTAGTCCCTGATTGTTTTTTTCTCTCCAGCGGCCAATTGCATCAAAATTCTCCAATCCAAAACCAATAGGGTCTAGGATTTTGTGGCAATTTCGACAGGTAGCTTCTGATTGATGAAGCTCAGTTCTTTGCCGAAGGGTTAAGTTGGTAATCTCCTTGTGACCCTGGTCCTCGAGTTCAGGAATGTCTGGAGGAGGAGGGGGGACGCTCTCCCCAAGAATTCTTTCAAGTACCCAGACTCCTCTGACTACAGGGCTGGTTCTGTTTGGAAAGGAGGTGGTTGTCAATGTAGCCGGCATAGTCAAAATACCTCCTCGGTTCGGGTTCTTCATTTTTACCCTTCTCATCTTTATTCCCTTGATGGGTTGATCTAGTCCGTAAATACGGGCAAGAGGCTCGTTTAAAAATGTGTAATTGCTATTCACAAATCGAATCACGCTTTTATCCTCGGCAATTATGCTTTCAAAAAGCATCCGGGCTTCTTCGATCATTGCTGCGCGTAAGGTAGGCGTCATCTCTGGAAACAGTTTAGGGTCAATGACCTTGCTTTTCAGACTCTCTAATCGAAGCCACTGGGCTCCAAATCCGTCAAATAGTGCCTTCGAACGTGCGTCCTCTAGCATCCGGGTGACCTGTGACTTTAAAACTGCTTTTTTTTGAAGTTCTCCTTTGTCTGCCAAGGCAGCCAATTCGGCATCGGGAGGTGCCGACCACAGAAGATACGAAAGGCGAGAAGCCAGCTGGTAGCTGTCTAGCAGTGTGATCGGTTCTTTAGATTCCGGCTTTTCGGCTGGTGTAATGAAGAGAAACTGCGGAGAGACGAGAATGGCTTTTAAGACATAGCCCAAAGAGGCTGTGTGCGATAGATTGTTGTTTCGGGCTAGATCATAGATGTCGATTAGGACTTCAAGTTCGGCATCGGTAGCTGGCCGCCTGTAGGCATCTCTTGCGAGCGACCTCGCAACACTGCGGACAACCTTCTTCGAATCTGTACCTGTTGGATGTGTTTCACCAAAGAGCCGCTTTTGTGTTGCTGTGGGCTGCTTTCCTTTAGGTGCAACAATTTGCTCCACTACCTTATTGGCAATACCAAGGAATAACTCTGACTGTAATGAGGAAATTGAATTAAGAAACCCTTCTCCCTCAACTTCGTCTGGAAGGCTTGCAGCAATGTCTGTATCAACCTCATAAAGTGCGTGCAGAGTGTTGGCGTATTCCGTTTTTGTAAGCCGCCGAATGACAAACGGCCCAGGGTCTCGAGGAGCCAAATACTTGAGTTTGCCGATCCATTCGATGAATTGAAGGCGTTCCTCATCCGTTGGCTTCTTGGAGGAGTCTTCTGGCGGCATGTCGTGTACTTTGACATTTGCCATCGCCTTCTTCCAGTGCATCGAAGCCGATTCACCAGTAGGGTTGTTCAGTGCATTTTGCAGGTTGATTCCTGCCTTGGCTCGACTGCCGTGGCAACGCGTACAGTATTTTTTGACGAAAGGTCCGACCTTTTCTTTCAGAATCTTCTGGGCATCTGCTTTCAGCGCTGGGGCGTCCTTACTTTGGTCTGCAAGATTTGCAAGGCAGGGTTGAGGCATGAATCCCAAAACCAGCGCAAAGCTGTAGATCTGTATTTTTGGGAGCTCTTTCAAAAATCCGTATCCTTTCATGATTCCAATCCTATGATAGAAATATCGAAAAGGGTACAAATTTCCTAGATGTGATTTCCTCAGGGAAGCTTCTTGGTGTGTTGCGAGTATTTTTGCCAATGCTTGTTGATCGCATTAGAGTTAGCTTCTGCTGACGTAATTAGATATCGATACTGGGAGATGTACTGAGTGCTGGGTTTGATGCTGAATTGCCCCTCAACCATAGGTGCGAAGCAGAAGTATGGTTTGTTGGGATGAAGTCGGACGTGCTGAGGCGCTCTGAAGTTCTTGGGGTGACCAAACACTGTAACTGAGGCATGCTGACCGTCCAGTTTGCCACCCATAGAAACCCAGTTTGGCCGGGAGTGGTTACCTTCTATTCGCCCTTTTCCCTCGCTTGTGAGAAAACTGAAGTCGTTTGCGTTTTTGCCAGACTCTCCCTTGCTTTTTAACCACTCAGAAGCTCCACGAAGAGCCATTCCCCCATAGTGATACTTCTCCAGTATCATTGGTTTATCCGTTGCACACGTTTGGATGCTTTTCAGATCAAAGAGAAAGTAATCTTCTGGAGTTTGGTGAATGGTTACTGTCCAAATTTCGTGAAGTGCATCAGTACGTTCATTTCCTTTGCCCACTACAAACGCATGTTTAACGCTGAAAGAAACACTTTCTTTTTTGCGTTTGAGGCTAAGAACTTCTCTATGTTCGATCGTTCCAAGCTGCTTAGCCTGATTCCAGAACTCTACTTTTTTACCGTCGAATTTAGCGCGCGTCCAAGCAAAGAAAAGTGCGTGCTGGTGCGGATGGTCGAGAGGGAAGTCCCCTGTAACTTCCTGTCCTTTTGGAGAATACACAGGATGGATGTATCCACTGCGCCGGAAGTGTTCGGGCATTCCCTCTGGAACCGGATTTTCCTTTTTGACATATTCCAATACTGGCTTGTCTCGAAGGGTGACGCGGATCACCTCATCCGTTTCTAATAGTTGTAAATCTATTTTCGCAGAAGTCTCTGCAAAACAAAACATCCAGACTGTAGCCCATAAGGTATATATTATTCGACCATAACTGCGCATATTTCCAATGAGTAAGCTATCTGTGTTTGTCGGCAAGCGCTGTTTACAGCTTCTCTAGTGCATTGCCACGTTCCTTCAATGGTATATCTACGGCAGCACCCATTTGGCGGTGTGACTCGAAGACTCCACAAATCATTTCTACCGTCATGCCTCCTTCCTCGAGATTGCAGAGTGGTTGGCGATCTTCTTTAACGGCCTCAATCAGGTCTGTTGCGGGTGTGATATGATTTTGTACCGCATGTATGGCGGCAAGGTTTGGTTCTTCAGCACCAGGACCTCCTGTTGTGAAGGGAACCCATGGGCGAGACCCTGATGTTGGCCCAAAGGGATTGCCAGGTACCCAGTAGGCAAGGGGTTGGCGATCAGCATGTATTGTAATAATGCCCTTGCTGCCAACGAGGTGTAAGCCAAAGCCTAGGTTCTGCGTGCCATCATTGGCAATCGAATCAAAGTAGGCAATCATACCTTCCTCCATTTCATATCGGGCATGTATGGAATTACCAGCCAGTGGCCCAAGTCCTTCATTGCCATCCCTCACATGGGTAGCAGTAACCGGTTGTCCATTCTGAAACATTCTTGCGGAGCAGGTTCTTGGAGTTCCTCCAAAGTAATGAATCAGATTCAGCACATGCGAACCAAGTACCCATAAATCTTCTCCGCCACCTCGACGATCACCCTTACCTCGTGCTCTAATTTCTAACAGATTTCCAAGGTGGCCATCAGCTATGAATTTGTCGATCACCCTAAGCATTGGGTGCCAACGATTACGATGCGCGATGGCGATTTTAGTACCATGTTTGTTACAAGCTCTGGCAAGAGAATCGACCTCGGCGGGTGTGCGCACAAAAGGCTTTTCGATATAGATTCCTCGAGCCCCTGACTCTATAGCTGCGAGTGCCATGTCATGGTGTTGATCTGCATGACGTGGACAAACGGCTACGATATCAAGTTTCTCTTTCTCAAGCATCTCGTGATAATCCGTAAAGCCGTTAGAGGTCTTTAATCTTTTGCAGGCCTTGGCCAAACCGCTCTCATCTGGATCGGCCACAGCTACAATCTCTGTCTCTTCAAGCTTCAACCATACAGTATCTAGTTTATGCCCATAATTACCTCTGCCCGTGTGACCGATGACGCCAACACTTAGTTTTCTTGGTCGATCCAAGGCGAGTGCTGAAGTAGCGACAGTGGCACTTCCAGCTGCGAGTAGAGCGCGCCGATTCATGCTTTGATTTAAATGAAGATTATAAGGTGCCTACTTTTTTTTCGTACCTCCAGCCATGGGTGGGGTTTCGAAGAATTTACCATTTTCTACTAGGCGGGGGTCATCAGTAGAGCGAAGATAGGCCATCAAACGCTTACGAAGCTTAGTAACCTGTTTGGAGTAGGCGGGATCTTTGGCAACGTTGTTCATTTGGAAGGGATCCTTACGAAGGTCATAAAGTTCTTCGCGGGGACGCTTCCCATAAGCATGCTCAAAGAAGGGCTTAACTTTGGGGTCGGCGCGATTCGATACGATCCAAGCCTTGGTAGGGCCTGCATCTTCATCTGCAAGAGTGACAAAAGTACTCCGTTCCATCTGCTCAAGTGAAGGTTCTTTTTCAGTATCGAGGAGGTAGGGGTCTCCAAGCGGCCATCGATCGGGGCGGAAGTTGATAACAAATTGGAAGTCCTTTGTGCGAATCGCGCGTTGGGGGTAGGGTAGTTGCCCAACTCTGGCAATCTGGACATGGCGTTCACGGCCGGTGATATTAGCATCTCGTTTGGGATCGACCCAGCCTGACTTTTCGGACTTCAGGACATTCCACAGACTACGGGCTGACATCACATCAGGTATCTTTGTTTCACCTGCTTCCAGAAAAGTGGGCGCCAGATCAGGCAGGCAAACAAAGTCGTCGACGATCCGACCACCCTTCACACCAGGTCCAGCGATGGCAAGGCAGACCCTAGTGCCGAAGTCATAGAGGTTGCACTTCCCATGGGGAAACCCTGGTGGACCGTGGTCACCGCTCACTACGATTAAAGTATTATCGTACTCTCCAGCCTTTTTGAGCTCATCAATCAGAAGGCCCAGTCCAGCATCAAAAGCTGCGATCTCTCCAAGGTAGTCGGCTAGGTCCTCGCGGACAGCGTGGACATCTGGCAGGAAGGCAGGCATTTTGCCCTCGAGATGGTCGGGATCTATGTTCCAGAGCTTTTTACCAGATCCTTTAGTCCACTTACGGTGTACGTTTGTGGGGCCAAACCAGTAAGCGAAAGGTTGGTCTTTCTTTCGAGCATTGAGGAAACTTTTGAAATTACCTCTTACTTCCTTGAGCAACTCCTTCTTTGCCTCCTCTGGAGAGACGCCTCGCGATACGCGCCCGGATACATATTGTGAAAAGCCATTGAACTTCCCGCCCGCAGATCGAAATGCATTTGCACTTCCCCCAATCCCGGCATCTCTTGGACTGCCTGGTGACCAAACCTTGTAGGTGTAGCCTAGATGATAGCCCGAGTCCTTGAGTAAAAGCGGCCATGTTGGAATGTTGGTGTCCCAGATTGCACCCTGCAGGATGGCTCCGCGGCCAGTTTCCCAGAAGTTCCTGCCTGAGAGAATGGAACTGCGGCAAGGGGTGCATGATGGCGCATTGACCGAAGCGTTGGTAAAGAGCACTCCGCTTTGGGCTAACTTATCAAAGTTTGGAGTGAGCGCTACATCATTGATGGTTCCAGGTCCGTCAGTTTTGGCGTATGCGCTTGCCTGCCTTCCCCAATCATCTGCGAAAGCGAACAGAATGTTTGGTACCTTGGAATATGAGGGGTTCTGTAAGCAAGTAAACACCCATACTGCCAAGAAAACAGAGGTGGAGAAAGACCTTAAAGAGAAAGTTTGTTTTGGTGAGGTCATATTCGAGAAGTTGTTGGGTTCCTATTCCTGGGTCAAGTGAAGGATAGATGACCATGACTTACAGAATTTAACTGTAAGTTGGTGAATGTTTATTTAACGAGAAGAAAGGTAAGAGAAGATAAGTTGGCTCTAAGTAAACCTGAGCAACTTTTTCATTTGGTACTTTTTTCGGAAATCATTTCTCCACTGCTCCAGACCTTCTCTTTCCGTATGTTTCCACGAGGGAAATACTCAGTTTCTTTACCATCCTTCTTTCCATTCTTGTAGGGGATAACACGCTTCTTCGAACCGTCTTTGTAGTAAGAAATTGAGGTGCCATGCTTTTTTCCATACAGATACTGAGTTTCCTCCTCTTTTGTCTCATCTTCGTTGTAGTGGATTTCTAATCCTTGCTGGAGACCATCTTCGTAGGAAACTTCTCTCTCCTTGTTTCCATTTAAATGGTAAAAGGTCTGTATGCCATGCTGGAGGTTTTTTACCCAGGGGCGCTCAGATTTAATCTGCCCATTTTTGTAGTATTCTCTATTTATACCTTGCCTTATGCCATGCACATAGGGGACTTCATACATTTTCCCACCTTCGCTGTAGTAACTTGTAGCCATACCATGGCGCTTGCCACCAATGTAGGGTGTGACATGTCTTTTATTTCCGTTCTCATAGTATTGAACTGTATCCCCGTCAAATTTGTCCTCCTTGAATGACATTTCATAGTTCTTAGATCCGTCCTTATTGTATCGAGTTGAGATGCCATGCCTCTTACCGTCCACATATTTGGTTTCTTTTTCAATCACTCCGTCTTCGTAGGATTTAATCGAGGAACCCGTGAATGGTTTCGGTTTTTTTGTACCCTTGCGGTAGAATAACAATCCAAACCTTGCAATGTCCTCTTCAGCAACTATCTGGGGCTGTTTTTTTTCTGAGATATTTTGAGCATTCTTATCCTCAGTGATTTGTTCACCATTTTGTGAGAATGCCGTTTCATTTAAGTCTTCGGTGTTGAATGCATCTCCTGTTTTTTCTGCAATTAAAGATCCCTGCTTCGATTTTGAAGGCTGTGATAAATCATGACTCTCAGGTGTGTTGTCATCCGTAGCAGTCCTTTCACCGCACCCAAATAGCAGAAAGAACGAAACGCCAAGCAGGTGTAACACTTTACAGTTCATATCGATTACCAAGCCCCAGAACGCTAGGGATGTAAATATATAATCCTGGCGGAATAGATATTCAAGGTGGGCTACAGTTTCATTTCTGCATTCTTTATTCAATTTCGGGGACAATGTTATCGACCCTATTTTGCCTCGATGATTTAGCTTTCTCTACAAAATCATGAAATTAATATTCTGCCTTCTAGCCTTGCTCTCAGTAGTTCAAGGAATCTTTGCCCAGACCAAGAGTCGTCCAAATATTCTCTGGTTTGTAGTTGATGATATGTCGGCCAACTTTTCCTGCTATGGGGAAACCGCTATCCTGACACCTCATGTGGACAAACTGGCCGCGGAAGGCATCCGGTTCACGCGGGCTTACGCTACCTCTCCGGTTTGCTCCACTTTTCGTTCTGCACTCATTACTGGAATGTACCAAACCTCGATCGGTGCACACCATCATCGTAGCGGTCGTGGAAAACACAGGATTCAATTGCCAGAGGGGGTCAGCCCCATTCCTGAATTATTTCAGGATGCGGGTTACTACACCTGTAATGGGAGTGGTGTCTCTGGTTTAGATCGAACCACTCAAAAGCTTGCCAATGGTAAAAAACAAAACGGAAAGACGGATTACAATTTTGACTGGGCCCCCAAGATGTACGACAGCCATGATTGGGCTGGAAGAAAAGAGGGACAACCCTTCTTCATGCAAGTCCAATTGCATGGTGGCAAATTGCGGGGAGCATCGGAAGTCCACTACACTCGTTTCGATACCCAAGTTTCCAAATTATTCCCAAAGCCTCTCACCCCGGCGAGCGTCAAGCTGCCTCCTTATTACCCTCGCGATCCAGTACTCCTTAAGGATTGGTCCACTTATCTGGATTCAGTTCGGGTGACCGATCACCATGTCGGTTTAGTGATGAAGCGACTCAAAGATGAGGGGTTACTGCAAAATACGCTCGTGGCTTTTTTCACTGACCACGGTATCAGTCACGCCCGAGGTAAACAGTTCCTCTACGACGAGGGTACACATATCCCTATTGTACTTCGAGGTCCGGGAATACCTCAGAATCAAATCCGCACAGACCTAATTGAACACATCGACATTGCTGCGCTTTCACTATCCGCCGCGGGAATCCCCTTACCTAAGAAGATGGAAGGTCGAGATATTTTATCTAGGGACTATGAGCCTCGAGAGGCGGTCTTTGCCGCACGGGATCGCTGTGGAGAAGCTGCCGACCGGATTCGTTCAGTTCGTACGGATAAGTACCTCTATATCCGTAATTTCTTTCCAAAGCGCCCCTTCTTGATGCCTAGCAACTACAAGGACAGTAAGCTTATTCTAATCCGTTTGCGAGAACTGCATGCTGAGGGCAAACTGTCCAAGCTTTCTGAAAAACTACTCTTCTCGCCTGAGCGTCAACCTGAGGAGCTTTATCTTTACGCAGAAGATCCTTGGCAAACTCGCAATCTTTTTGATGAACCCGAGCACGCCAAAGCCCTAGAACTTCACCGAAGATTGCTCGACAGTTGGATCAAAACCACTGGCGATCCAGGTCCAGAAACCGCCGAAGTCTATCAGCTCGAAATCGAGGATCAACTAAAGCATACTCGATCTTCTGATGCCAAAGCCACCTATCGTAAAAACTCTGAACTTTACAAGCAGTGGGCTAAAGAAGGGATTTGATTCAAATTTTAAGGGCGCGCCTTAGAGAGCTCAAATATACGACAATTATTGAATCAGAGTCGGGGTCTTCAGTTTAGAACTTAACTTTGTGAGGCCAGCCAGGCACCTCGGCTTTTATAGGTTTGCGAGCTTCATTCATGGGGTGAAACTGCAACTCCGTTTCCCGCTTTTTTGTATCAAAGAGTATGATGCCGTACCCATTTAGTCCGTTACCAGCACCATACATTGTGACTTTGTTGCCAAAACGGTCATGGAATTCACCAGTGTTTTTCGGGGCGCCAGTTTTTCGATTCTTTCCAGCTTCGAGTGGTTCCCATTTTCGACTGGCCCGTGAGGAGAAAGAGGGGATAGAGTAGGCGACTGGCCCATCATTAAATCGATTCACACCATGACGTCCGAGTGTCCCAAGATGGACATCTCCGTGGAGCATCACTACTGGCGCGTCGCCGATGGCCTTTAAGGCACGGTTACGACCAGATTGTGGCCAGCCATTTGAGTCGGTATCCGCTGAAGTCGGAGAGTACATGGCAATGTGTGCCCATGGGCTTTGCGATAGCACCGCTCCGAGACTTTCATTTTTCTTCAGGTTCGCAGCCCACTCTTTAAGAAAGTCTTCCTGATCCGTACCCAATAGTTGGAGGTCCGGTCGATCAAGTTTTGTGCAGTCATAGTCGGGGTCCAAAACAACTTCAATTTTGAAGTCCGTCTTACGCGGTTTCGGCCATTTGAATCCTGGCGGTGCAATCAGCTTCTTGATGACCTCTGATGGTGGGCTCTTGAATTTACGGTCCTCCAGAATTGCAAAATGGACAGTACCATACTCAAGTGCGGTGTAGTAGGCGAGTACGCCATCACCATGCGGTCCTGGGTTGGCAGGATCGGGTAAATTACCGGTCTGTGTGAACTCGGCTGCATTAACCCATGCTGGGTGTGTGGGGTAGCCACCAGTCGTACGGTCACCTTGCATCCTGAGACCGCCCTTTCCCCAGAGATCATTAGCAAAAACATCATGATCGTCAGTGATCATTATCGTGGGGCGGTTTCTCATTAGTTCTCGGAACGCCTCTCCAAACTTACGCCACTTTTCGAGGTAGTTCTTCATCCCCTTTGGGACTTCAGCTTCCGTAACTGCCCGGAACATTCGGCTTCCGTAGTCATTCTCGTAAATCTGGTCACCGGAGAAGAAGACCAGATCCGGGTCATGGGCAATCAGCTCGTCGATTGCTTCCTTCCAAGGCCAGCCAATATCTTTGTGGCACGATAGAGCTGCTAACTTGAGGACTGATTCTGCTTTGGGTTCAGCACGAAAGATACCTGTCCACTTGGACTCCTCACAGGTGACCTTGAAATCAATATTTTGATGACGAGGCCATCCTTCGATAACAAATAAGCTTGTAGCTGTTAAAGTGTCGATGGGACGAGAGCCTGCCATGTGCCATGCTTCGCTCGGACTCTCTCTTAGCCAGAGTTTTACCTGTTTTGCTTCGGTGATAGATTCTGTAGGGTCACAATCTAGATGAACCAGCAGCTTCATCTTTCCAAGATGCTGACAGTATTGCGTCCATAAGATCTCTGAAGCTGAAACTAGACTGGGCAACCCGAGGATTCCGAGAATCCAGAAAATCGAACTTTTGCCAGATGATAATTTTCGCAGACCCATCGAGCTAGAACTTTCGATATTTGCCTTCGAGAAGGGGATTGGCTGCTGCATGGTTAGTGACGTGCATTTTCTTGGCGTCCCATTCCAGTCGTTTGCCAGGGAATTGGCAGGCAACCACTCCGAGACATAGAGACTCGGCTAAAGGGCCAGCATAGTCAAAACCTGCTAGTGTCTTGTCTTTGCCTTCGATTGCGTCAAGGAACTGGGTGTAGTGGTTCACACTCTTGAATTCTTTTGTGTCTAATTCAGAGGCTACAGACTTGGGATAGAAGGTTGGCATGCCGCAATGTGGCAGCACCATTCGACCCCCTTCTCCAACATAGAGAGCACCTTGCTTTGGCAGTTTTTCTCCTTTGGGAAGCTTAAGGTCAGGGTTCTTATCATGACGAGGGGCGCCAGCACCGTCCCACCATGTAAATGTGAAATCACCAGTTGTGTATTTGGTAGGAGCAAAGCCGTAGCTAACCTTATTTTGCTCTGCATGACCAAATCCGTTGGGTGCTCGACATTCGGCCTCAACCCAGAGTGGGTCTGAAAGGTCTAGTGATTTAAAGGGTGTATCAAAGATATGGATGCCCATGTCTCCAAGGGTTCCGCAACCATAGTCTAGGAACTTGCGCCACTGCCCAGGGTGATAGACCTTATCTGTGAAGTGAGTTTTAGGTGCAGTACCGAGCCAAAGATTCCAATCTAATGAATCAGGAATTGCTGATTTTTCGGTAAATCGTTTTCCGTCATACCCCCAGTTTTTAAAGGACCAGACATAGACCTTTTTTATTTTTCCGATGATACCAGATTTGATGTGGTGACGAGTGAACCGATAGGGTGCACGGGATTGGTTCTGAATCCCCATCTGGGTGGTGAGCTTTTTATCTGCGGCAAATGTTGCTAGTTCGCGTGCTTCTGCAAGCTTATGGGTGAGTGGTTTCTGGGTGTAGACGTGCTTGCCCAGTTTCATAGCTGCCATCGTGGCTGGGTAGTGCGTGTGGTCCGGCGTGGAAATCGATACTATATCAACCTTGTCACCTAGGGTTGCCAGCATTTCTCGGTAGTCTTGAAAGAACTTGGCACTACTGTGTTCAGATAGCCACGACTTGGCTTGGCCGCGATTACTGTCGACGTCACAAAATCCTACTGCCTGTACTCGTTCGTGCGCTACGAGCGAGATGGTATCTACGCGACCCTTGCCACCTGTTCCTATGTGCGCAGAGCAGATGCGACCGTTAGGGGAGTTGGCTAAAAGACCAGAAGGCAGTATTGAGAAACTGCTGACGGCGGTTGAGGTTTTGATAAAGTCTCTACGTTTTAGTTGTTTCATTAGGTGTAATTAAGATGTGGCTGAACTATGTAAGGGGCTAAACAACTTGTCGATGTCTCAGTTGTCGGCTAATGCTTGATGGTAACTTTGGGGGGAATGGTTTTAGGGTTTTATGTGATTGGGTATGTTTAGATTATAGGGCCTTTATGAAAACGATTACGACATCCGTTGATTAACCTAACAGCTTTCTTTCTGACACAGGCGATTCGTACAATTATTTACGTGTCAGGATTACCTGATGAGGGCCTTGCCTATTACCGTCAAAGTCGATGTCTACAGATAACTTGAATTGTCCACTTTGCATATGCATTTGGGTTGTGTGCCCACGCTGCTTGTTGGCTGCAATGTCAAGGGATAGTCGAGCCTCACCAGCAGTTATTTTGGCTACACCACTTGGATGATCTCCCTTAAGGATAATTTCTACTTTGTAGGCAGCGGGTTCAGGAGCTTCAACCAGCCAGAATCCATTGGAGTCACGCCCCCATGGACGTCCAGAGGCATGGCGCCAGTCCTGTCGAGTTAGTACAGTGCTTGGTTCATGCTTTGTTCCAATGATGATGCGCGGTGGTGCATAATTATCAGGTCGAGAAGAGCTTACATCGGCAAACCAATCTTCGTAGCTTTTCTTCAGGCGTTTGAAGACTTTGGGTCGCTGGTCAGATAGATCATTTTGCTGTCTTGGGTCCTTACTTAGGTCATACAACTCTAGCTTTGGTAAACCTTCGAACCTTTCTTTACCAAAGCCGCTAGGGTGGACGAGTTTCCACGGTTCTTCGTGGAGAGCGAAATGGTGGTAGAGCTGTGGGACGTTACCACGGTGTGTTTGCAGAACTACCTTTCTTTTCGGCCATTTGGAATTTTCGCCAGTGAGGATGGGAAGGAAGCTGCGACCATCAATCTTCAGTTTCGATGGTGCTTTTACCCCGCAAGCTTCGAGGATTGTGGGCATGAGATCAATATGAGCGCAAAGAGCGTCTGCGGTGCGGCGTGCTTTGACTTTGTTCGGCCAATGAAATACAAGTGGTGAACGTACGCCACCATCATCGATGTGGGTCTTCATTCCACGCATGTTGCCTACGTAACGCATGGAGTTTGGTCCGTTGTCGTTGAGATAAATCACGATGGTATTTTTTCGAATTTTGAGTTGGTCGAGCTTCTTGAATAGGCGGCCAACATTTTCATCTATGTTGGTAATCATCGCGCAAATACGAGCTAGCTTATCCGTTTCGGTCTTTAGTCGGCCGGGGTTGAGGTTTGGGTTGATCATGATCGGTCGAAAATCGACCTTTAGGTATTCTTGATAGAGTGCCTCCGGTACGTCGTGATAAGGACCATGGGGTGCATTGGTTGCGATGTAGGTGAAGAAACTTTTATTCTCTTGAGTTGCTGCCTCGATGAAGTCCATGGCTGCGTCAAAGTAGATATCCGTGCAGTAGCCTTTCATCGGAGTCTCCACACCATTCTTGATGAGAGTTGGGTCTGTGTATTTGCCTTCTGCTCCTATGGGGTCGGAAGGTTGGCCAATTCCTCCGCCACGATGAATAAGGCTATCCTCAAATCCTTGGTCCATTGGGCGCATCGGATAGTTATCACCCAGATGCCATTTGCCATAGATCCCTGTTCGGTAGTTAGCTTCTCGAAGGACTTCGGCAATGGTCACTTCATCAGGATCCATCATCGCTCGTCCTACGTAAGTGTCGATGCAGCGAGTACGGTAGTTGTAGCGACCAGTCATTAGGCTTGCCCGAGTTGGTGCGCAAACTGGACTGACGTAAAATTTGGTTAGCAACCCACTTTGCTTGGCCATTTTGTCCAGCTCAGGAGTGCGAATGATCTTGTTTCCCATGAAGCCGTAGTCACCACCGCCTTGGTCGTCGCTCATAATGACAATGACGTTTGGTCTTTCGGCTTGGGCACTCGTGTTTAAAAATACTGTGAGTGCGCACATCAAGAGAGGGAGAATTAGTGGGAGTGAACGTTTCATTTGAGTTCTTAAATATTCGCTAAGTTCGGGACGGTCATTGGTTTGTCAACCCTTGGGTCAGGGCTGGCAACCATCATTCATAGGGGAAATTACTGCCGAGTAATTGGTGTTATCGTATCTCTGTAGGCATTCAGCTTTTTGACTGCCTTATGTAACCCTGCGCGCTCAGTCAATTCAGGCCCAAAGAAACCCTGCTTAACGCCTTCTTTACCGAAGCCTTTGCTCGTATCGACAGGGTTACACCAGAATACACCAAGGACATAGCTGCTATTAAGTGCCGACTTTACATACTCAGCGTAGGCTTTACCAGCGGCGATAGAATCCTCTTCTGGTTTCCAACTTCTAATATCCTTGTCGCCATCCTTAAAGCGCACTGCAAAGTCACATAGGATAATCGGCTTCTTGGTTTTATTGTATATTGCATCCAGTTGTTTCTTTGGGAAGCCCCCTCGAAAGGGAGGCTGTATGGCGATTGCATCCACGTAAGGTAGCATTTCCTCAAGGACTTCTGGAACAATTGTATTAAATTTGCTCTGGATGCTTAATCCGAAACGTTCACCGAATACAAGTCGACCGGGAGCGAATTCACGTTGAGTGCTACCAACTACACGGAAGTACTCTTTAGCGATCAGTCTTAAAAAGGCGAGGTCACGGTCCTTATCATTGTTGCCTTTCCAAGTACCTAGGAACTTTTTGTAGGTTTTTCGACCCGGGGCGTTTTCGGGTAGATCACGGATGAAGCTCACCCAGTTCTTGCCTGTGGGGTTGTCCAGTGGCCAAGAACCAAGATCGGTCCAGCAGTAGCCGATGACATTGGGGTTATCTCGACTGCGAACACAATTCGCTCTAACCCCATTCTTCAATTTGTTCTGCACTTTGGGATCAAATACGTCCAGAAACTGAACTCCATTTCTACCTCGGTAGTAGGAGATGGGTACTAAATGATTCCAGCTCTCGATGAATGGCATATCGTTGCGAAGTTGTTCTGGGCAACCATAGCCATAGGCGTTGAATCCTAATTCTTTGCAGGCCTTTGAGAGTTGTTTGAAATCGATCTTGGCTCGATTTGTGCCTGCATGAGTGATCCCGTGAGCAAAAAATGGCGCTCCCTCTGGATCCAATAGCCAATGTCGGTCTTCGATTTGTGTGAGTCGTATAGCTTTGGTTCTGTCTGAATCCTTAGCAAACAATGAGGATTGCAATGCAGTAGCCAGGCCAAGCAAAAGAAGGAGGTCGCGGAAGCTCTGCACGAATTAAAGACTAAATTTTTATCGTTTGGACCTTTTACGCTCAATAGAGAACACGTCACCAGAAGGTTCCTTGGGAAGTGTGGACTTCCAAGTATCAATTTGTTTCAGGAGTTGTTCAGTTACCTTGGGTTTCCACTGAGTGAGGTCTTGCTTCTCTAGGGGGTCACTGGCGATGTCATAGAGCTCGGTATGGGTTGAGTCTCGGTTGGCTAACAGCTTCCAGTTTTTATGTACGATTGCGTAGGAAACCCAATGGTGAGGACGGTCTTTGGGTGGTGGCCAACGTGCTTGCATCTTCCAGAAAAGTGGTTTTTCCCGAGCTGGGGATCGTTCGCCTTTCAGGGTGCTGACTAAACTGATGCCATCAGGCTTGTAGCCTTTAGGAAACTTGGCCCCGGCAATTTCACAGAAAGTTGGCAACAGATCGATGGCTGAGATGAGTGATTGGTCATCTACCTTGCCCGCAGCGATTTTACCCGGCCAGCGAGCAATAAAAGGTACTCCGATCCCGCCTTCAAAGAGAGCGGCTTTATATCCCTTTCGACCACCCGTGATACCTTTGGCGGCACCGATCCCGTAGCCAGCTCCTGTAGCGGTATCGTGCATGAGTGTGAGGTCGGTAGGACCAGCGGCACGCGCAGGACCATTGTCGGAGCTGAAGATGACCAGGGTGTTTTTTGTGAGCTTTAGCCGGTCGAGGGTTTCGAGGACTTCGCCGATACGATCATCTGCATGGGAGAGAACTGAGGCATAGATATTGTCACGCTCCTCAAGCTCGCGGAAACGCCAACGGTATTTAGGGACCGTGTGAAAAGGTGTGTGAGGTTCATGTATCCATAAATTAACGAAGAATGGTTTCTTCTCTGAATGGCACTTTTCGATAAAGTCCACTGTGTGCTTGGAATCTTCATGAACGGGCATCTGCTCTCCGGCACAGTTGAACGCTCCGTATGCATCGTAACCATAAATTCCCGGTACAGGGGAGTCCGGTATCATGTTATTCGCAAGGTGCCACTTTCCGAAGTGCGCAGTTCGGTAACCAGCTTTCTGCAGCATGCGAGGGAGAAGGGGAGCATCTGGATCGAGCCAGTCGGGCATACCGCGTTTGGCATTGCTGGGTACCCAGGCGAAGTGACCGTCGATATTATAGCGGGCAGGAAAGTGGCCGGTCATCACTGCGGTGCGACTGGGCGAGCAAACTCCACTTGCTACAGTAAACCGATAGAAGTCTGTACCTTCCTTTGCGAGTCGGTCAATGTGCGGAGTTTTAACGTATGGATGACCGTGACAACTTAAGTCTCCCCATCCCCAGTCATCTGCGAAAATAAAAATAATATTCGGGCGTTCGGCACTATGGACGAAACTTGAAACAGTGAGTGCTATTGAAAGCAGAAAGAATTGGCGGTTTAGTTTCATGTATCTTAATTGAAATCGCACAACCCACGAAGACAAACTTACCCTCCTCGTCAATATTTGAAATCACTCAATCAAAACCGATCCAAGAACCGTCCAGCCCTGCGCGACTGTTAGATTGTTCGCAAATCGGATGGCTGGTTTATGAGTCCATGGGTCTTCGATGCCTAGGGCTAAGCGATAACTGCCTTTATTAGTTGGGGCGTCTAAGTTAGCACCTATAGAGAACCGACCAGGTAGCCATTTTCGGAGATCTTCGGACAACTCAGAGGAGACAACAGTGTTTCCGTCCGCATCGAGCCAAGCCAACTTTACAGGCCATGAGTAATAAAACGGGGCGACTCCCTCGTTAATGCCATGGATGATGACTTCAACGCTTTGTCGAGTCTTGGCCTTTTGGGGAAGACGAACTTCTGTGAGTCGAAACTGGTAACCCATTTGGCGCACCAGTTCATCGCTCCTTGCTACGAATTGTGAAGAGACTTTGTCTTGAAGGGCAGGTCCATAGGGACCCACCCAAGAAAAATGGGAACGTCTCGTCATCTCCAAGGTGAACTCCCATCTATCGCCAAGCCATTTTCTAGCTTGCTGGGGAACCATTTCGCCCCCGATGACAGAAGTCTGCCATGAATCTATCCGCTTGGCCCGCCGGAGACGCTCGAGAAAGGACCAGGATTTACCGTTATCGGTATCCTCTGGAAACATGTCGTCGTGAAAGCCCATCTTGGGGTATCTGCCAGGTAATCCGTCCGCGTAGCGAGCCATCAACTGCTTGTTTGGAAAGGCCTTACGGTAGGCTTCCAGAATACGTCTTCGTGTTTTTTCCGAGGCAAAAAGCTCGTCACTGGGATAGGTATGCCATTCGCCCCAGAACCCGAGCAGTCCTAGTTGTATAAAGGCTACCCTAGGATGTCGGTCGTAACGCTTTCCCATAGCTGAGATAAGGCCTTCAAGAGCAGTCACCATAGCGGGGTGGTCGTAGTCCGGGCTTAGACCACCCCCGTAATCCTTGTAAGCTTTTTGCTTAACGCCTTTCTCTAACAACCACTCTGGTGTCCCCGAAGGCTTCCGAGGGTAGTCCGCATAGACCCGCAGGACGACATGCTTGCCTTTCGCCTCTGGTATGTCCCATGCTTCCTTCTCCCATTTAGCAAAGGCGTATCGCCCTTGTTCCGGCTCCAGTTTCTTCCAAGGTACGTAGAAATATACCATGGAATAGGGTCGATGAATCTTTCCTGCATCGGTATAAACGCAATACCCCTTTAGCGGATTATCCAGAGGACCTGGTGCTGCCTCAGGGTGAATGATGGCAACATTAGGGTCTGATGCTCCCTTGGCAGTGATGACAACCGCAGTAAGGAATAGATAGATAAGGCACGGTATCGTAACTTTCGATAAAGACATTTACGTGCATGTAAAACGAGAATGAGATTGCTTGTCCACTATCCAGATATCTTGGATAGGCGCTAGCTTGTCTCATCCAAGACCAATCAGGCTCAGCCTTGAAAGTTGCGTCGTCAATTGTGACGAGTTTTTCTTGGATAGCTCTGGAAGACTATCCCACTCCAAGCAACTCAGGTAGTATACCCGTACTATGGCTGAAATTCTCAATCGGTACACCGGCTTGCTGAAGGAGGGTAAGCCAGTAGTTCGCTAGGGGGGTATCTTCTTGAGGAAGTACAATGTGCCTCCCGTGCTTGATTTCCTTAGCTCCACCACCCGAAAGAAGAGCAGGGACATTTTTCAACTCATGACCAGATCTGATATTGGTGCCATAGCTCACGATGCACTGATCGTACAGTCGGCTTCCATCTAGGTCTTTGGCCTCCTTGAGACGGTCTAGGAAGTGGGCGAAGAGCGAGGTGCACTTTAGGTCGCGCTGGCGAGAAGCTTCAGTGCGAGGTTGGGAGAAGCCATAATGGCTCAAGGAATGGGCTTTTAGTTTAACTCCCATACCAGAGAGCAGAGAGCAGACTGGTAGCCTGTAGGTGACGACTCGAGTGGCATCGGTCTGTAAGGCAATCAGCATCATGTCGTAGTTTAGCTTTATCGCATCTTCTCCACTAACACCTTCATCGGGGCCATCGAATGGGGCTTTGGGTTTGGGGACATCTGCCCATTTCGCCTGACGCTCAAGGCCAAGTTCGACTTGTCGTACGCCAGTGAAGTACTCGTCCAGTTTCTCTTGGTCTCCTTTGCTGAGTTTTCGCTTCATGCCAGAGCCGTTCACCCTGACAACATCCAGAACACTTTGTTTCTTTTTCAACTGACTGTAAATTTTTGCAGGGTCATCCTTGGGACCTGCAAATAGTGTTCGGTATAGATCGATGGGGCGGTTTATGCCTGGGATTGGATTACCAGAGTCATCCCAAGCGAGAGAAAGGCCTTGGCCATGGCCCGAATTCTGCCCGCCATCCGGTTCCTTTGCTGATAGGGTTAGGGTAGGGAAGCGTGTCTCTGGTCCAAGGTTTTTCCCTGCAATCTGGTCGCAAGAGATGGAGTTGTGAAAGCGTTTTCCGGGGGTTCCACTAACGTTGGCCCCAGTAAGGTAGGAAACACTACCGCCATGGGGATCAGTTGCGCCATGGTTTGACATGTTGGCAACCATTGTGATGTCGTCCTGATGCCGTTTAAGGGGAGCAAGTCCCTCAGTGAGACCGATTTCTGCGAAGCGGCCGGCTTTTTTGGGATAGAAGGTATCTTTGGTAAAACCAAAACCACCGCCTAGAAAAATCATTCGTTTGGGAGGGGCTTTGCGAAGGGTAGCGGCTTTAGCAAAGGTTTCTAGAAAAGGGAGGACAAGTACAGCGCTTCCATTTCTAATGAAAGAGCGCCGTGCATAGGAGTCGGTGAAAAATGTACTCATTGAAATGTGTAATTATTTGGTACGGAATAGGGGACTGAGAGCAATTTCACGAATCATTGACCCAACACGGTAACTATCTGGCTTTAGTTTAGTCAGAAGGGATTCTACATCATCAGCGTCTGAGAATTCTACCGTCTGACCCAACGCGTAAGCCAGTAAAGATTCGAGGAGTTCTTTCGCAAGTTTATCTTCGTAGGTGAGTAGTACTTTCTTCAGCTCAATCACATTTGTGAAGGTAGAACCGTCAGGTAAAGTTCCTCCCGGTTGTATCGGGACTGATTTTCGTCCAACATTTTCTTCGTTGCGCCAGCGACCAGTTGTATCGAAGTTTTCCAAGCCGAAACCAACGATATCCATCTTTTTATGGCAAGATGCACAAACTGCTTTCTGCTGGTGTAGTTCCACCATTTGACGATTGGTCTTTGGAGAATCTGAAGCGGCACCAAGTTCGGGGACGTTGGGTGGTGGTGGCGCTGGTGCATCATGTAGCAGTTTTTCCATGATTAGCGCACCACGAATGACAGGGGAGGAGCGCTCTCCGTTGGAGCCAGTAACAAGGAAGGCGGTTTGGGTGATCAATCCGCCTCTAGGTGAGTCATCTGGTAAGCTTACTTTTTGGAATTTATCCGTCTTTGTTTCAGGAAAGTCTAAACCATAATGTGCTGCGAGTGCTCCGTTAACTGTGACGAAGTTCGAGTCAACTAGATTGGCCGCGGGAAGGTTCTCTTTAACCACTAGGGAGAAGAATTCCTTCACCTCTTTCTTGGCGTCTTGTTGAACACCTTCGTTGAAATAATAGTGTTTCGTGTTATCGATCGTCACGGCATCATAGCGGTCAAATTCTGCCCATTGACTGATGAATCCATCTCCGAGGGCTTGTGCCTTTGGATCTTTCAACATTCGATCCACCTGTTTGAGGAATATCTCTGGATCATCTAGATCAGCTTTGTAGAGCTCTTCATCTGGAGGACTACTCCAGAGGAAATATGACAAACGGATAGCTAGCTCATGACTGTTCAGTTCTTTAGTTTTATGAGCTTTAGAGGGATTTGGATTTGGAAGCGCGTTGGTGACCTTGGACCTACTAATCTCTTCTACGGTCTTTGCCATTTCTGCTTCTTTCATTTTTAGAACCAGCAGAGATCTGGCCAGTTGTAGGTCAAGGTCTTCTCGAATCCTGCTTTGCAGTTCTTCACTGTAGTCCGCAAGTCCACCAATTGATTTGTCGCCACCATCTAGAGGCTCTTTCTGGATATTTGATTTGGATTGAGACAGCGATTCCTCGTTCTCAGTGATGGCTGGTTCTGCTTCATGTAAGAATAGAAAACCCGGAGAAGCTAGGATAATTCCCAGTACATCGATCATGGCATCTCGATGATTCATCCCTTCGGCACGATTTTGTTTAAAAATTTCATGCAACCCTGTAATGTACTCAGGCTCAGGAGATTGACGACGAAAGGCTTCAAAAGCGAACTTCTCAATGAGCTCTTTAATTTTTGAGTCATCCCAGATGTAAGGACTTTTTCCTCCAGTAGCCATCCCTGGAAACAATATATCCTCCCACTTCGACCGAGTTTTGCCGTAATATGGCCCTTCTATCTCAATCCAATCAATCCAAACGGCGGCTCTAGGATTAGCTCGCTTAGCTGGACCTTGTAGCTTGTTGATATATCCATGCATGGAGTTAATCGTGTTATCTGGCATGTTTTCACGAATCTGTATAGACAGCATAGAGCGCCCCATAAGTTGACGAGTTCGCATCTCAACGGTTTGTGGATTCTCGGGAGTGCCAGACAACTTGATCGTTCCCAGCGTTCTTTGCCTTCCGCGTACCCGAACGATCCTCCGTAGTTCATTGGGCTCTCCAACGATTCCTCCATGGATTCTCACAACATATTCTCCACGAATATCAGTATGCATATTTGCTGAAACCCACTTGGCGACATCGGTAATGTACACACCCTTGTCGACCAGTGGGTATTGCAGATAACTTCTTGGCAGTTCAGCACGGGCATCCCATTGGCGGAAGATTACCTCCATTTCACCTTCATCTCGGAAACCCATCTCTTTCCATGTGGCGCCTTTTTTCTTGAGTGACATCTTGCGATCCAAATCAGCTAGGTTTTCGCGCATCTTTTTGGTGACTTGGTTTTCTACTTGGGTGCGCTGAGACTTTACCGGACGTTTAGCACTCAAGTTGAAGCGGAAGGACTCAAGCGCTATCTTTTTACCAAGCTCGTAATATTTTTCGAAATGCGCAGATGAAAAATACTGCTCAGCACCCACGTTATCAAAAGTGGCAATTTCTCCATCTTCCGGTATATCGACCAAGGCGACCTCAAAGCCAAACAGGTCACGGATGGTCAATGAATATTCCCTACGGTTGAGACGCCGCATCTTGATTTCACCACCGTGATCAGTGAAGCGCTTTCGAGCTTGCAACAATGCGCCAGTCAAAGAGTCGAGGACTTCGGATAGTTCGTCGTTCGTCGGTTGCTTTTCGTCTTCCGGAGGCATGTCACCTCCGTTGAGTTGATCTAGTGCATCCTGCCACCGCTGTGCCTCATCTACTGTACGGACTTTCCAGGCAGCCATATCAAATCTCACTTGGCCCTTCTGTTTATCCGGTCCATGGCAACGGATGCAGTAAGTATCAAGAAACGGCCTAAGCTTCTTCTCGGGAAAGGCAATTCCTTCTGGTTGGTCTGAGACTGGTGCTGCTGACATGTAGACGCTCGTCAGCGTAGCTATCGTCAAGAGTAATAGTCCGCGTGCCATATCAAACAATCGCCTAATTTGATGCTGGAGTTCAAAATCGGTGCACATCGCATCGTGAATGCGATCGATAGCATCAGATACGCCTTAGGAAAGCTAACTAGTCAGAAGCTTACTTTTTTGTGGGAGGCTTACGACCTTGAGCTCCACCGTACTTGAAGGCATTGGCATCAAGGAATTCTTGCGTGGGGCGGTCGACTTCAATGCCGTTTTTTGGGATTTCTAGCTGAGCCGTCCATGCGATGCCATTGAGGACGCATTTGCGAAAGTTGTCATCTTTCCAGTTGTGGTGGTAATGAAGACCGGTGAAGCCAAATCCGCGCCCGTTTTTGTAGTCCTGGCCTCGCTGATAAGCCCAGGCTACATGTTGGGGTTTGCCAGCAGCAACTGCCTTGCGAACGGTGGGGTTGCCGGAGTGAGCGCCGTCTTTTCGCTTCATAGTTTCTGCCGGTGCGATGGCTGAAAGAATCGGTGTGACTCCCTTCATGTTTTCCTTAAAACGCATGTGGAAATACCATTCGTCATCAGACTTGAAGGGCTTGAGGCCATTAGCTGCGGGATGATCCGGATAGACTTTGAACTCAGCGATCCAGTGCGGATTCACTGACCAGTGCGTCTCGAAGTAACCTCCCATCCAGTTGAGCATTCCCTGCCCCCCAGTGCCTTTTGTGATTTCCACGCCGTAGTGGAAACAAGCGATGCCAGCACCGGTCTTCATCAATTTATCAAACTTTTCTTCATGTCCAAGGACTAGGTGGCGACCGCCTCCAGTACAGAAGAAGATGACCGAATCAGCGCCCTTGAAGAATTTATCTTCATCGGTTGGCCAACCGATGGAATAACGACTTTCTATCTTGCCTGGATAGGTTTCAGCGAGCCAATCTCCCATAAGGTGGCAACCCGCGAAGTATTCGTGCTTACCGAAGCCGTGGGAAGTCTTGTGGGCAACAAAACAAAGTACTTTTTTCTCATCTGCTTTCGTGAAAGAAGGTAAAAAAATAGCGATAGTTAGAATGACGAAGGCCGTTAAAGATTTCTTAGGTAGGTCCATATCAGCAAATTTGTAGAGCAGTTTATTATAGATTGCGACAAATTTTATCGGGTTTTGCCTTTTATCAGTCGCAAGATTTATTGATGAATTTCAATTCCCAATAAGCGGGATACAAATTTTCCAATCAGTATTAATTGAAGAAGCCTACTGCGAGACTATGTCCCTTAAGACATGGCCGAAATCTTGGTCGAGTCGCTTGTGTCCTGATTCTCCTAATTTTCGAGCATTGATACCCATTAGATGATTGATTTTAGCATGGATTGAAACTGTTTCAGGTCAGAGGCTATTAATTGATCTTGGCCGATTCTACACTCTATGGAAGGAGCGTGAAGGCATCTCATGGCAGATTTGCGAAAAATGTCTGAGCCGTCGATCCTTCCACGTTCACCAATTCAACTCGTAAGGTTGATTCTTTCGCATTGTTTAGAGCAAGAACGAAGGTGCGTACGCCCTTTTTAGTCTGATATTCAGCGAGACCCTTCCGGAAATCTAGACGTTCACCATTCGCCCAACCTTCGACTTGGCCTTTGGTGCTTACCTTTATGGCAGCTCCACCAGTTCCAGTGCTGTCCACCCGAAAGCGTAGGAACTTCATCGCCGGGAAAGTCGATTCATCCATGAGTATACGGCCGTCGACCAATGAAGTAGCAGTCTGCCAACCGAACTGATCACTATCGGCCATGAAGTTCTCTTTCTTACGATTCTTCCAGTAGTCTTTTAGCTTTTCAGACGGAAGGGCCACCTCAAATGCTTTGAGAACTTGTCCTTTCGGACCACTGAACTTTTCATCCTTGCCGAGTTTTGACAAAAAGGAAACCAAATGAACAAATTCATCTGGGCGTAAGGATGCGGTGAGCCCTGGAGGCATCATCGAAGTTGGGCTCACGAACTTGTTGGCAACCTGACGCTTATCAAGGTTGTGTATGAGACCAGCTGGGTCTCTGATCACAAGTTGATCTCCACTTTCACTTACCTGAGAACCAGCAAAGCTTTGTCCGTTTCTCATTGTTGCAACAGTCATGTGATAGCCTTCTTTGATCTTTGCATTAGGGTTGAGCAGAGATTCAACTAGGTAGTCAATTGGAGCGCTAGCGCCGATACTCATAAGGTCTGGCCCTATCTTCGGTCCTGCTCCGCCAATGGCGTGGCAGTTTAGGCAGGCGAGGTTGGTCCGGCGATAGATCAGTTCTCCAGTCTCAGGAATACCCTCTAGCTGAACCCGTTCGACAAGGACATTCATCTCCTCTGCATTGAGTTGCTGTTTCATTGGTTTCAGCTCACCTGCTGCGGTTATCACTTGGATATGTTCGTTTAGTTTGCGTCCGCTAATGTTCGCTTGCTGGATAGCAATCGTAGCCATGGGTGCTGGGATACGCTGTCCCCTTAATGCGTTATTGAGATGGGTTGGTCCATGCTTGTCGCGGTAAAAAGCATCAAACAACGGTCCAGGGTTACTTCCTTCAGGTAGTTCGCGAAGAAGGCGAGGAGTCAGTCTTGCTGCCGCCGCAGAGTTTATACCCACCAACTGAGATGCGGCCGATATACGCTGGTTTCCTTCGACTGAGGAACTCATCATCTTTGTCAAAAAGTCAGTTGCTGGTTTGCCTCCAATTCCTCCAATTGCGCGGATTGCATCTTGTGAAAGCGCATGCCTTGGATTTTCTGCGATGCCAATCAGCGTATCGATAGCCTGACCTAAACGAAGGTTTCCTGCTAGCTTCATAGCTGCACGGGCAATGCGAGCATCCTCGTTTTTGATCATACCCAAAACCGATGATAGGTCTCCACTTGGACGAGTCTTTCGGTCTGCACTGGCGATGGCGTTTAAAAGGGAAACGCGATCATCTACGCTAAGATTGGGACCTGCTGCGACTCGTAATAATTTACCCGCCTGTGCAGCATCGCCATGTCGTGCGATCAATGAAAATACAGCTGTTCTAGAAGTCGCAGGAATCGTACCTTCATCGAA
>CAJWWL010000002.1 GCA_913048125.1 uncultured Opitutia bacterium
ATAGTAATGGGTTCAGTATTGTTGATTGATCCCATTGTAGAAAGGTCACTTACGTTTGCACCAGAGAAGCCGTTTTGCTGAACATACGCGACTCCGTCTAAATACATCGTGAGAAGCTTTTGCGCACGATCAATTACTGCGACAAAGTGATGCCAATCAGTATCTAGGCCGGGTCCCTGACCTGCATGAGCAATATTGCTAGAATTCGAAGCCACCCTAAACATCGTGTAGTTGTTGTTAAAGCAGGCTAAGATACCATTGTTTGTTCTGGTGTTTACTGAGGTGCCCTTAGCGATAAGAGTCATGTAGGGGGCAGTGCTAGTATCTCGCATATACCATAGAGCAATTGAGTAGCTTTCCTCGAGTGGTTTTAATGCAGGAGCACTGGCATCAGTGATCTGCAGATAGTCAGTCGTACCATTAAAATCGAGGGCGGCATAATCTCTCCCGTTAAGTGGATCATTACCCGAGGTCCATCCTGGGGTACCATTACCGCCCAAAAGATCTGCGTTAAAACCATTACCGGAAGAATCGACGGCCACAGAACCTGCGGTTTCGTCTAGCTTTAACCAAAGGAGAAGTTGGGGAAGACCACTACCGGAATAGTCGTCATCAGAAATGGTAATCTGAGAGTTATTGAGAGAGGAAAAATTGAATCCAGGGCTACCATTGCTGCGTGTCTCGTAGCCACTTGCGGAAACAGACCCATCTCCAGCAATGACAATATCAGGTGATGTGCTATCGATAGAGATACTTGGAGCATCATTTACGTTGATAACTGTAATGGAGAGGTTTGTGCTTCCCATATCCCCAAAGGAATCCCTCACCGTGACAGAAATTTCGTATGCGTTGTTCTTATCTGCGTCCTCAGGAGCCTCGTAGCTAGGAGAGCTGATAAAGGTCAACTGCCCGGTAGAGTTGTCTAGATTGAAAAGAGCCTGATCGTCCCCTGTAATTTGGTAGGTTATATCTCCATCAGCCACTGTTTCGAAATCAGGGTCAAGGAAGTCAACATAGGTGACTGGGTCGGTCCAGTTCTCCTGGACACTGAAAGCGGTTGTTGAGGGTTGTGTGATAGAGGGCGCTTCGTTAACATCAACAATGGTTATCGCTATATCCTGAGTGGATTGTGTAGTACCATCACTAGCCTGGACTTGTACATCATAGACGTTGTTCGTCCCGTTGTCATTCGGGGCATCGTAGTCAGGAGGCTCCTTAAAAGTGAGCTCGCCTGAGGAGCTATCGATATCAAACAACGCCATGTCGTTGCCGCCGGTGAGGTTGTACGTTGTCGTGGCACCTTCTGGATCAAAGGCGGTCACGGTCAGCGCCGATACATCGCTGGCGTTGCTGGTGGTCTTTTCGAGCCGGCTGATCGCAGCTGTGCTGGAGAAGGTGGGTGCTTCGTTGATGTCGGTGATGACAACCGTGTAGGTGACCGTTGCGCTCTCGCCGTCCTTGTCGGTGGCCTTCAGGATGATTTCGTAAGTGTTGTCTGCATTGGAATCGCTGGGGCTGTCGAAGTCGGGCGCATTGGCGAAGTCCAACTGAAAGGAGCTTGCGTCGTCCACGTAGGTCAGGGTGAACTTGCCGGCATCGTTGCCGCCATTGACTTTCACCTCGTCGATGCCGGTGCCGTCAGTATTGATCACGTCACCACTGGCAATAATGGCCGTTGCATTCTCAGACTGGGTAATCTGATAGGCTGGAGTGTTTCCCGAGCCAAAATCAAACGTCGGAACTGCGGATTGCCCTACATACGGCCAGCCCAAGGCCAAGGTTGATATGATTGTGTAACAAAGCCACGCGCGAGCACGCGAGGATGGGGCGGGCGCTTGGCTCCCGCATAGTGGGGTCGGGGTGATGCTTCTCATTGTCTGATCAAGAATGGAGCAGATAAAAGTGGGCTAATCCTATGAAAATGGCTCTAATGCTCAAGATTAAAATAGGACTACAGGTCTTGAGCAAAAAAGCCCTTCTCGCATTAGGAGAAACCATCAACGCTTGGAAGCCAATGCTGCTAGTGATGAGAATACTCGCATGAATAGTGCACCATCGAGTTTCTCTTGTTGCTCCACCTGTACCTGAGGCCATCCCGGAGGAGCCAAGGTCGCTTGACCAGATGGTCCATATCCCACACCGGTGAGTCGGAACTGGGGAAACTCAATTCCTTTAAGACTCCCCTCCCCTCCTAACTCGAACTGCAGACGATCCAACTTTGGCTGACCAACTCGAGGCACAAGCCATGCGAAGCTACGTCCTCCAGGAGTGGCTACTGGCGCCAAGGGGCAAACGCCGAGCTTGCGCACCGTGTAGTCGAATAATAAACCCAATCCTTCTGGGGTTTTCAGAAAGGGAGAGTTGAGGAGACCTTCATTCTTACGCTTTGCGTGTTTAAAAGATGGTTCAATGGATGCATCAGCTGCGATGGAGAAAGTGCCATCTGGCTTCTTCTCTAGATTGAAACGTGGCGCGGGAATGGGCCCTGCCTGTGCAAATTGATAGATTTTTGCTTGGTCCTTCAAGTAGAGAGCGGATTCATTGCCGCCGGTACGGTAGGCAAACAAGAAGCCTTCTTTGTTGCGTACTGACACCTCAAGGTAGTTCTGGCTCTGCATCACACCGAGATAGACCCAGTATTTAACATCGGTACTGGATTCTTCGCGATACTCAAGAGTCGCCTGAAATACATCGAGACCTTCAAGCATGCCTTTGGTGAGACTGTGTAACGCCTCTATATGTAGATTCCGATTGGCAGGCAACTGTAGGATTCCCTCACCATATGCCTTGGCAGAAACCGCCCATGGACTCTGAGGGTGAAGTTTGAAGAGTTCTCCCAATGTCTTGACTGCTTCTGCGTCCTTACTTTGGGCAAACTGGCAACGAGCCATCCAGAAAAGTACTTGAGCCTCCTTCTGAGTATCTTGCGGTAATTTGGCGATGTGAGCAAGTGCACCAGAAAAATCTCTCGAGCGTAAGGAATCCTCGGCATGAATGCGGAGAATTCTGGGGTCGGCTTGTGCCTCAGCAGGCAAGCGGGCCATGAAAACTTTTTTAATAAAACGGGCGTCTGTATTGTCTTTGACCGCATTTAGCCTGAGGACTCGGTCAAGAGGGGCCAAGTTTCCGTCCATGCAGGCGTCCATAGTTTCAAGGGCCGGGCCTTGCTCCACTTCTATGCGCTTGAGGGACAGCTCCCGTCTAGCCATGGAGGCTAACTCTGTATCCTGAGTGATTTGCGAAAATGCATATGCTTTTAGAAGAAGCGAAAAGTCACCTGCTAGTTCGCTACTGCCCTTGAAGCGCATGAGACCAATTTTGAAGACTTGGCAAAATTTTTCGGGCAGTTCCGCAGGATTCTTCTCAAATTGCTGCTCGGTCCTTTCGTTGAGAAAGTTTCTAAAATCTTCAGCATCTTCAAATGTGGTGTATAGAAACCCTGCTTGGAAACTTTGCGGATAATCAAAAAGTAGACGCGCGCGTGCGGCATCTGCAATTGCATTCGAGCCCATACTTGAAGAAACCGTGAAAAGATCAAAGGCCACTCGGGGGGCAAAGCGGTCACTGGCATTTTTTTCTAAAAACTGCCCAGCGGCCTTCAAGTACTCTTCACCGCGTCCTGAAGGTAAATAATCTTCTGGGATCGGCACCTGTGCAACAACGAGAAAAGGTGCAAGCGCCAAGGTAAAAAAAAGCAAAAGGGGATTAATGGTGAAATGGCCTTTAATCTTCATAGTTATCAATTAATCAGAGTGTAACAGGTTTCCATTTTCGTCCCATTCTGTGATACTGCGCCTCTTCCCTTGTTGCCAAACCTCCTGTGATTTGCGCTGGCCGTTTTGGTACCACTCCTCGAAGACTCCAACCAGCTGGTTGGCTTCGAATCGAGCTTCGAACTTCTTTGCGCCATCTTCAAAGAAACTAGACTCCAGACCATGACGTTGGCCCTCGAAGTAATGGACTTCACTAGAGAGTTGACCGTTTTCATAATGTTGAGTGGCTTTACCGGTAAAGACTTTCCCGCTGTGATAAGCGAGCCCTTTTGTATCGTCAAAAACCAGTTCCGTTGACTCTACAGTTGATTCTGGTGCAGACAATTGTGTTTGAGCAGGCTCCTCGACGGCTACTGGCTTTTCAGTTACGGCCTTGGGCACCTCGGGGAGTGTTTTCTGCTGTGGCCCAGAGGTGTTGGATTCCTCAGGCGAACGTGAGCATCCAAGCACTAATGCAAGATAGGCTGAGATAGCAAACGCGATAGCGAGGATGCGCATTGAGCAGAGGGCGAGAGGGGGTATAGAAATTCCAAATGGTGCGGGCACTCGGGATCGAACCGAGGACGCAAGCTTGGAAGGCTCGAGTTTTACCACTAAACTATGCCCGCATAAATAGTGGGGAGACATGCAAACAATCTTGAACGAAAGGTCAATATCGCATTTGGTCAGGCATGGATAGCTCAGCAGAAAACCAAGATGGGGTGAAAAAGGATAATCCAGAAATTATCCTGACTCACAATAAGCCATACAAGGACTGGAAAGAAGAACGACAGCATCTTAGAAGTAAGTGGGGTGATCAAGGGCGCCAAATTGAACCGCCCGCCTCATCTGAACAAAACGACACTTGAATTAGCCGAAATACATGGCAAATTATGTGCACACGTACTAATCTTCGCCATGAATACTATCGCGCCCCTTTCTGTTGTATTTCTTTTCTCTACGCTACTGAATATTACATACGCCAATGAGCCTGGCATCCCAAAAGAAATGCCCTACCCCGAAGGAATTGTTCTCGGCAGTACAGAGGCTGCAGTAACTGCAATCCTTGGCGAGCCAGAGAGCATCATAGAACTGGGCACACAAAAAACGATACAGTACCGCCTTGGCGAAGTGGTCTTCGAGAAAGACCGTCTCATTCGGGCCAAGTTCGTATCCGAGGAGGAACGGGCTCGGGCAGAGGCCGATAAACAGGCTTTCCATCAAGAAGCAATCGCGCGTAAGGAGAAGTTGCGGGCCGAAAACTTAGAGCACGCCACCAAAATTCGAGACCAGAAGCTTCAAGACCCAGACTTTTTACTGGATACCCCAGAGAACCAATTGCGTTTCTGGAAAAACCTTAAACGACAATGCCCAGATTTGGATCTAAGTCTACAAATCCAAGAAGCCGTCCAGAATCTTAAGGAATTTCAGAAGTTAAAAATTGCACATAGAATTCGAATGCTTGAAAATAAGGCAGCAGAACTTGAGGCGAAGGCAAACGAAGCTGAGAAAAAAGCTCTGGCGGCAGAAAAGAAGGTGATTCAGGCAGAAGCACGGCTAGAGCGAATCAAGCGAGAGACATCTAGATTTCCTATCATTAATCCGGTTGTCTATCCTCGAAGCACGGGTATTTATTTCGGCCCAAATGGCAGACAGGTGATCACGTATGATCCAGTGAGCGCGATCTGGAGGCCTGCCCAGATACGGCCTACGCTTCAAATCAATATCCGGTAATAAGTCGGCTGAACTCTCCTTCGAGGAAGGAGACTAGCTGACAAAGTGCGGTGTTGGCAAATTTGTTGAGGTTGGCTCTCTCCAAGCCTTTGCTCGCGGCCTGAAGCTCGCGAAGAAAATATTCCTCCACCTCATGGAACACGTTGTTCTGTACCATGGCGGCGGTAACGGCATCTCGGGCTGCTTCGGAAGAGCCGGTTAACTTGTCCAGAAACTGTAGTAGCGCATCAACACCCATCTGATCACGAAGGAGGAGAGCAGGTAATGTGAGCTTTCGAGAGGCTAAGTCGGTACCGAGTGTTTTGCCCAACTTGTCCTCTTTTCCAAGAAAGTCTGCAGCGTCGTCGAAAATCTGGTAAGCTCTACCAAGGTGTCGGCCAAAACTGGCCATGGCTTGGCTGCGAGAAAAGTTGTCTTCGTCCACCACGAGAGAACCAAGTAGACAGGAAACTCTAAAGAGTTCAGCTGTTTTCAGTTCGATGATATGAAGGTATTCGCCTACTTCTAGGTTGATGTCTCCACGCAGATGTACCTGTCGAGTCTCTCCGGCACAAACTGCCCTAGTCGCTTGAGCGACCTCTTTGCAAACAACGGTGGTGGGATATTCTGCAGCTAGGCGCAGAGCTTGTGCAAACAAGGCGTCTCCAAGCAAAACTGCCACACAAGGTCCGTGTTCGTGATACACGGTAGGCTGACGACGGCGAATCTCTGCCTTATCCAAAATGTCATCGTGAACGAGTGTGGCGATATGGACCATCTCGATAACAGAAGCCGCGAGAACTTGGGATTCCTTGTAGGAATGGTCCTCCCCCACTCCAGCATAATAGGTTAGAATTGGCCTGAGCCTCCGACCGCTGTTTTCAAGAGCATATTTAGCCAGTGAACGTATTTCTGGTTCGAAAGCCTCAACTTGGCCGAGAAGAAAACTGTTGAGGTCTGCCAAAAAAGCATCCGGAAGTAATAATCCGTCCGGACTGCCCTTGACCTCCTGTCTAGGTGTGAGTACTGGATTCTTCAATGACATCTCTAGGGTAAGGTATATTGTAAATCGGCAGTGAAACGAATTGAGACGGAAAGTGAGCCTTCATCGGCATGTTGCCGTTAGGACAACAGGAAAACGGCATGAGTCAAGACGACCCTTTGGTATGTTTGGCATTGTTGGGCTGCGCAATTTGGATAGGTAAGCAGTGGCTGGAGGACTTTCGTAGCAAGGATCCAAACGCCTTACCGGGTGCCACACCCTGCTCACAAACCGGAGTATGGATAGCAATAACAGGAGCTCTGGTGATTTTGGTTTTGGAGACATTTGGAGAGTTGATAACGAAGCTGGAGGAAGAACAGTCCACCATAGTCTGGTATTTTCTGGCTGCCATGGTAGCGGCGGCGGTTCTAGAGGAGCTCGTATTTCGTGGATATTTGGTAATCTCCAAAAGAGGCCGAGGTATACTTGTGGCAAGCGCGGTAGGCTTCTCACTGCTTTTTGCACTTGCCCACCCCTACCTTTGGACATTCAGCAAAGAAGAAGGACTAAGCATGCATTTAAGTAGTCACAAAGCATGGCTAACCACAGGATTCCTATACCTTAAGTCGCTTTGGTTCTACTACGTACGTTTTGCAAAATGGAACCCCCAGCAATCCTTGATACCCTGCGTGGTTGCGCATTTGGCAATCAACCTTGCCACCTTTGCTATAAAGGCGAGTCAAGGTAAGGTTATTTGGTAGGCGATCTTAAGGATTCCCTGTACCAGAGGTGCCACCAGTAGTGGTGTTGCCATCAGGATTTGAGTAGTCAGGTGGTATGCGACTGGCAATTACACGAATTCTGCCAGTCTGTGTAAATTGATTGTCCCAGTCTACGCTCATGTCCCAAGTCACCTTGAGGCCTTCACCAGGCTGAATACCTGGGCCTGCAGCACCAGTTACTGCAGTCGCTGTTAAAGGGTAAGTCGAGCCATTATCTACTGACCATTTGACGGTGATTGTACATGGCTGCCCATCCTTGACCTTAAGATCGAAAAAAATCTCCATGTTCTTTGTGTTAGCAACTTGCGCTGCCGTCACATTTTCAACTACTGGGGTTAGATCATCTTGCGCTCTGAGATGGATAGCAAAGAGCTGAAGGGCCAGAAAGGACAGGGCGATTTTTTTCATCAGTAATATTTGCTAAGGGGGAGACTTTGATTGAGGAAAATCAGTAGTGGTATATTGTCATTAACGTACTCAGGGCCTTTTCTGAAAGCAAGTAATTAAGAATGATGGGAGCCTTGGATCAAAGAAGAACCTCAGGCTGATAGTGCAGTGTTCAAGGTGAAAAAGAAACTTGCGCCCTCCCCTTGAATGCTCTCGCACCAGACAGTGCCTCCATGGAGTTGAACGATGTGCTTGACGATAGCAAGACCCAGACCGGTATCCCCGCTTTCCCTGGAGCGTGACTTGTCAACACGGTAGAATCGTTCGAAGATTCGGTCTAATGCATCCTGCGGAATACCAGTACCATTGTCCTCAACACAGATCTCTAAAAGGTTGGATAATCCGGGTTTACTAGAAATGGTGACATGGCTGCCAGTCACCGAATACTTCACGGCGTTGTCCAAAAGATTGAAGAAAACTTGCCGTAGTTGGTTTTCATCTGCTTGAAGGGTGAGATTCTTGGGCAGATTGTTATTCAGTTGGATACCCTGCTTGGACGCTTTGGATGAAAACTCCTCAATAACGCCATCCACAAGAGCAACTAAGCTAACTTCAGCTAGGTCGAGTCGGTCTGTTTCAGACTCGAGTTTAGAAAGGGACAGAAGATCTTCGACTAGAAGTGTAAGTCGATCTGTATGCTTGGCGATGGTGAGCAAAAACCGGTCTAGTGATTTATGATCATTTTTCGCTCCATCAATCAAGGTTTCAACATAACCCTTGATCATAGAAAGTGGGGTGCGCAACTCATGGCTGGCATTGGCAACAAATTCTCGCCGAGTGTTCTCTAATTGACGGATACGGGTAAGGTCGTGAAAGACCATTATGAAACCCGAATGAATACCCTCTGCGTCTTTTACAGAAACTGCGTTGATGGAAAGTTGCCTCTCCTCCTGCCCAGGAAGGTTGACCTCGGAACCCATAATCCGGCTTTTATGCTCTAAGAAGTGTAGCATCGCCTCCAATTCATGCAGACGAAGACTCTCCATAATCGTACTCCCTACAGCGCGTTCTGCAGTTAGCCCAAACATCTTTAGGAGGGTTTGATTAGCGTGCTGGATTCTACCTTTTTCATCCAAAAGCAAAACACCCTCAATCATACTGTCAAAAAGAGCGTTTTGCTGAGAACCAACTTCTTTGCGAATCTCGTTACGCTCCTGCTCAAGTTGGTCACGCTCACGACGTAGCCAACTTAGAGCCTCCTTAGTCGAGTTATAACGACTCTGCCACCAAAAATGGAGAACTACCAAGGCAGTAGCCAGTAATAATGATGTGGTCATCCAAGGCACGATTTATGATGCGTTGATTATAGGAGATAAACGTAACCTAGGTGCAGCCAAGGTTCTTGCAAGCTAGCTTGCTTCTAATCTCCAATAAAACGGTAGCCCACCCCACGAACAGTCTCAATGTATTCCGAAGCAGCACCAAGCTTCTTCCGTAGACGCCGCATGTGAGTGTCTACAGTTCGAGTGAAAACGTCCGCCTCGTATTCCCAAACATCCTCGAGCAATCTTTCGCGGGACTGGATACGACCTTGGCGACGAGCCAAGATGAATAGGAGTTTGAATTCGGTGACCGTTAAAGGTACTTTTTTGCCAAGATAGGTAACTTCGTGCCTCTCTGGATCTATAACAAGATCCTTCAACTCGATAACAGAGGGTTGCTTGTCGCTAACCAACCGACCGCGACGTAAAATGTTTTTGATACGCAATACTAGCTCACGCGGACTAAAGGGCTTGGTCACGTAATCGTCGGCGCCCACCTCTAAACCGATTACCCGATCTATCTCATCCGCCTTGGCTGTAAGCATTAGAATAGGAATTTCAGTAGTTTCCGGATTACGCCGAAGAGTCTTGCAAACCTCGATTCCATCAACCTCGGGCAACATAAGATCAAGAACTATGACGTCCGGTTGGTGACGGCGTGCCATTTCTAGGGCCTTAGTCCCGTTAGCCGCGGTGAACACCTGGTAGCCAGCACCGTTTAAATTGTACTCGATCAACTCAAGAGCATCAGGCTCATCGTCGACGACAAGAACTCTAGTTTTCATCTAGATTTAAAGGGCAGGGTTTCGAATTCAGGAATGAGTATACTCAGAGAGTGTGACAGGATTGAGAAATTTGTGTTACGGTTATGTGAAATAGAAGGAGGGCTATAGTGAAAATGGAGCACACCGGCGAGACACTTAAGGCGAAAAGACACTTTATCGTACTATTTAGCTAATTGCTTGAGAACATTGTATTGTCGGTAATTAAGGCCACTGAAGGGAACACCGTCCAAACAAATACTGTAGCGCTGACGCACCTTCTCCTCAGAAAGCGGAACAAAAGGTTTATCACTCCGGTAGTCAATGTGAGTGACTGCGTACAGCATGCAGGTTAGACGTGCGTAGAGTTTATTATTGGAATTAACTAAAACCCAAGGACTTAGGGAAGAGGAGCAGCGCGCAAACATCTGCTCTTTGTATTTGGTGAAGATATCCCATTTGGAGCGTACCATCTGGTCATTCTTGGAATATTTCCAGTATTTGAGGGGATCAACAATACGCTCTTCAAAACGATAAAGTTGGGTAGCCTTATCCACAGAGAGGTAGAACTTAATGAGGATCACCCCCTCCCGTATAAGATCTTCCTCCCAATCAAGTACCTTATTCATGAAGTACTTGTACTGACTACGCTTACAGTAGCCCATTGTGGGTTCAATGAGTGCGCGGTTGTACCATGAACGATCAAAAAAAACCAACTCCCCCGGACCAGGCATATGCTTAGTGTAACGCTGAAACCAACGTTTGGACTCAGAGGATGTAGGTGTACCCAATTCCACGACACGAAGGTACTTCGGCATCATGTTCTCAACAAAACGCTTAATGGTGGAGCCCTTACCCGCTGCATCGCGACCTTCGAACACAAAGGCAACTCTTTGGCGCTCTTCAACTATCCACTGCTGTAAGTTCAACAGTTCCACCTGCAACCGTTTCTTCTCTCGGGTGTAAGTCGAATAGGCAATATCCTTGTAGAAATCAAAAACTGCCTTCTGAATTTTTTGTTTCATTGATTAAGGGGTGATAAATATAGAGTGCTGCAATAGTAGGGCAATTCTCGGAGAGTAAAATCTTTATATTGTGACAATTGGAGGGGATGTGGAGGGTTTGTGGAAGTTCCTTAGGGGTTGTAACATAATTGTAACATTTCTGAAACGCTCACGTGACTGAAAATATTTAGTATATAGAGGATAATTAATCCCCCATGGAAGAAAACCCCGCTCCTCATCTAGAAGCCAGTCTCCGGCAGGACACCGAACGAATTCGCAAGCGCGTGAGCGAGATGGCTGATTTAGTCACCAAGGCATTAGAGGAGAGTAGTCATGCACTTTTCAACCGTCAAGGAGCAGTGGCCTACTCAGTTATCCTGCGTGACCAAAAGATAGACGACCTTGAGCAGGAAATTGACCGTCTTTGCCTAGAATTCCTTGTGCGCCAGCAACCAGTAGCAGGCTCGCTGCGTTTCGCTTACGCCACTATCAAGATCAACCAAGAGCTGGAACGAATTGGAGACTATGCTGCAAGTATTGCCCGAGAAGCCCTGATCCTCAATTCGATGGATATTGACATCGATTACAGCGACTTTCGGAAGCTCGCTGAGGTTGCTGTTAAAATGTTGGATAAGGCTGTAAGAGCTTTTCTTGAAGAAAATTCGGACCTTGCTTGGGATACGATCAAGGAAGATGACGCTACAAGCACACTGCGAGATGATATAAACGAGACACTCATCTTATTGCGAGAGCGGGACAAGTTGCCAATGGAGGCTATGACCTCCCTTATGACAGTGGCTCGACGCTATGAGCGTGCCTCCAACCAGTCGGCAAATATTTGCGAGGAGTCCCTCTACATGTGTACTGGCAAGTTTATGAAACACCTTGGGACTGAGGTCTTTCGTGTGCTTTTCGTAGATGAGACCAACTCCTGCACCACACAGATTGCGGAAGCAGTTGGAAACTCTCTTCAATTTGAAAACTTCATATTCAGCAGCGCAGGAATCGAACCCAAACGGGTCGATGAGCATACCGTCCGATTTCTCCTAGATAAGGGGATCGATATTACCAACAAGATCACCAAATCAGTAGCTCACATACCAAATCTCGAGCATTACCACGTAGTGATCGCGTTTTCTAAGACAGCCAAAAAAGTCTTCCCTCCCCCACCTACGCGTACCATTGGCATGAGATGGAAAGTAAAGGACCCATCAGAATTCAATGGTTCCGAAGCGGAAAAGGAAGAGGCTTATGAAAACACCTTCAATTACTTGAAAGAACAAGTCCAGGATCTCGTGCAGGCTTTTCTGGGCGAACAAAAATCTCACACTAAACCAATCGAATGAAAAATCAAAAGAGCATAATCAGCAATCTGTTTACACTCGGGATAGTCACCTCCGCAATATTCCTCTCCTCCGGTTGTGGAGGAGGCGGCTCTAATGCCGGGGGAGACGGCAAGATCCTCATCCAAAATGCCGGTTCCGACACCATGGTCAATCTGGCCCAAGCTTGGTCGGAGAAATATGCCACTATCGAGCCTACCGTGTCAGTTGAAGTCGCTGGTGGTGGTTCTGGTACTGGCGTCGCAGCCCTTATCAATGGCACAACCGATATCGCTAACTGCTCTCGCTCAATGAAAGAAAGTGAGGTTGAAAAAGCCAAGACAAATGGAGGGAAGGATCCCAAGGAATACATAATGGGTTTCGACGCACTTGCAGTATACGTCCACAAGGATAACCCAATGGAATCCATCACGATACAGCAATTGGCTGCTATATATGGTGAAAAAGGAGAAGTCACCAAGTGGTCGCAGCTCGGTATTGAAGCACCCGGCGGAAAGGACGAAATTATCCGTCTCTCCCGTCAGTCCAATTCTGGAACCTACGCATATTTTCGCGAAGCTATTCTGGGTAAAGATGGTGATTTTAAGCTAGGGTCCCGGGATCTGCATGGATCTAAAGATGTAGTAGAAACTGTTGCTTCTACTGAATCTGCAATTGGATACAGTGGCATGGGATACGCGACAGATCACGTCAAGATGCTTAAGGTGGCCAAAAAGGAAGGTGCTGATGCCTATGCCCCTTCAGTAGAGAACACCCTTAGCAAGGCTTATCCGATAGCCCGTCCCCTTTTCATGTACACCCTTGGAGAGCCTGAAGGCGCCGTTAAGGCATACATGGACTGGTGCCTCGGACCAGATGGACAGAAGATTGTTGAAGAAAGCGGATATGTTGCAAACCCTACCGATTAATCTTTGACACTAATTACCCAAATGAATCTCGGCCTGCCGGAGTCCCGGCGGGCCATAAAGTATCAGTCAAAACTTGAGAAAAAGCCTCACTACTAGGCAGATCGTCGCGGAATGGATCATTGAAAACCTGATTCGCCTATGCGGAATCAGTGCGATCCTATTTGTTTTTGGTATCTTCTTCTTTGTCTTTAGAGAAGGAGCACCCTTGCTCTTTGGTGAGGGCGGGTTTGACCTAATCAAGTTTCTGACCAGTCCAGAATGGTATCCATCTTCGAATTCCAATCCACGGTATGGAATACTAGCACTGATTTTAGGGACTGCCAGCGTAAGTTGCTTAGCTGTACTTATCTCAGTACCCTTTGGATTGGGAGCAGCCATCTTTATCTCTGAGTTTTGCGGGCCAAAGCTCAAAGAAGGATTAAAGATTGTTATCGAGTTGCTAGCAGCAATACCTTCTGTGGTGTGGGGCTTCATTGGGCTAACCCTCATGAAGGGTATCATTGAGTCCGTCTTCGGCGTCCCATTTGGGCTTACCGTACTCAATGGCGCAATCATTCTCGCGCTTATGTGCCTGCCCATTATTGTATCTATCAGTGAAGATGCACTGCGGGCAGTTCCGGATTCCTACCGAGAAGCCGCTCAGGGCTTAGGTGCTACACGGTGGCAACTCATTTATCGTGTTCTACTGCCTGCAGCCAAAAACGGACTTTTAGCTGCCGTGCTGCTCGGTGTAGGTCGGGCAGTTGGTGAAACGATGGCGGTTCTGATGGCCACTGGCCATGCAGTCAATATTCCAATCGATGGAACACCACCCTATTTCCATGCGCTGGATTCAGTACGCACCCTTACAGCAACAATTGCTGCCGAACTTGGTGAGACTGCTCAAGGCTCTCCACACTACCGCGTACTATTCCTGATCGGGATCTTCCTATTCTGCATCACATTTACCATTAATCTTGTCGCGGATCTTGTGGTACGCGGCATTCGCAAGGAGTAGCAAAGCGCCATGTTCCAAGAAACTCAGCATGTTAAGCGCAAGAAGAGGGCCGAGAGAACTGCTCAGGGCGTCTTCCTTGGCATGACCTTGTGTATGGTCCTACCTCTTATCGCAGTGGTCGGGTTTTTGATCTACAAAGCCTCCCCGGTGCTATCAATAGACTTTATCATGGATGCTCCCGAGAGGGGGATGCGGGCAGGAGGCATATGGCCAGCTTTCTGGGGCACGGTATGTCTAGTTTTCTTCTCGGTAATAATTGCTGCACCTGTGGGCGTACTGGCAGCTGTCTATCTTCATGAATACGCCCCTGAAAACTGGTTCACCCGCATGGTGAATCTCGCGGTATTCAATTTGGCTGGTGTGCCCAGCATCGTGCATGCTTTATTCGGGCTAGGGGCATTCGTTCTATTTGCAGGACTAGGTAAGTCCATCCTCGCCGCCTCGCTTACGCTAGCGATTATGACTTTCCCTGTCATCATTGAAAGCACCAAGGAATCATTAGCTGCAGTGCCTCGTTCCTTTCGAGAAGCCTGTTGGAATGTTGGTGCTACGCGATGGCAGACGATCCGAGGCGTTGTCTTACCCAACTCCACAAGCGGAATCCTAACAGGTATCATTCTGGAAGTATGTCGCGCAGCCGGTGAAACAGCACCAATAATGTTCACAGGAGCCGTTTTCTTCAAGGCAGTACAGGGAGGCGATGTTTTCGCTTACGGTCCTATGGATCAGTGTATGGCACTCTCCATGCACTTACATACGATTTCTACGCAAGTCCCGGGCGTACCTGAGGCAATCCCTTTTGCAACTGCAGTAGTGCTTCTTGGAACTGTTCTCGTCGTCAACGCCACAGCCATCGTGTTGCGTGTCATAATCCGCACCCGTAAGAAATGGTAGCTACAAGCCAAAACCCGTCCAAGATTCGGATCGAAAACCTTGGGGTCTCTTACGGACCTGATCCAGCTCTGCGAAGCCTCAGCATGGACATACCTCGCAACGAGGTCTTCGGAATCATTGGCCCAGCTCAATCAGGCAAGACAACACTTCTTAAGACTCTAAACCGAACCATAGATCTTGTTCCAGAAGCCAGCGTCAAGGGCTCTGTTTACATCGATGATGAGGCAGTTGTCGATGCGCCCGAGCCAGTACCTGCAAAATCACTAACTCGGCACGGATTGCGGGATGTCTGCGGATACCGAAGACGTATTGGTATGGTTGCTCCCCTACCAGTAGGCCTACCGATGACTATTTACGACAACGTAGCATTCGCACCTCGCCAAGCAGGAGTTAAGGAGCGAGGGCAGTTGGATGAAATCGTTGAGCGTTGTCTTACCCAAGCGGCCTTATGGGACGAGGTAAAGGATCGTCTCACTACGTTGGGTACCAAGCTCTCTGGAGGCCAGCAACAACGGTTGACAATAGCCCGTGCTCTTTCACACGAACCTGAAGTTCTGTGTCTCGACGAATTCTCTATTGCTATCGATCCCGTTACTACGATGCGCATTGAGGACGTTTTGCGGGAGCTACAGTCTGAAATGACAATAATTCTTGTCACCAACCTAGTCCAGCAGGCACGACGGCTTGCCCGACAGACGGCCTTCATTTTAAACGGTGAACTCGTCGAGCTCGATGATACAGAGGCCATTTTCTCTGGTGAGGCAAATGACCCTAGGACCAACGAATTTGTGAGCGGAATATTTGGATGAGCGAACCCGACCCAAATTACAGCGTCAATGTACGCGACTTCAGTCTCTGGTACGGTGACTTCCAGGCACTTAAAAATGTTAGCCTCAACCTTCGCGACGGTATCATAACTAGCCTGATTGGCCCATCAGGTTGCGGAAAGACAACTCTTCTGCGTTCTTTCAATCGCATCAACGAGCGATACGGTAACGTAACCACCTCTGGTGAAATCACTATTTTAGAAAAAAATATCCTAGACGCAGATGTCTCTCTGCCTGAACTACGTAAAAGCGTGGGTATGGTCTTTCAGCGTCCCAATCCGCTACCGGTATCCATTTACGAAAATATAATCTTCGGCCTGCGTATTCACTCTGACCGTAAGGATTTACGTCGCAGTGAGATGGACGAGGCTGTGGAAACCGCACTCCGCCAAGTTCGACTCTGGGATGATCTTAAAGATAAGCTCAAGAACCGCGCAACATCACTACAGCTTGAACAACAGCAAAAGCTTTGCATCGCCCGTCTATTGCCACTGAAACCCCGCATTATCCTTATGGATGAGCCTTGTTCTGCCCTCGATGTGGATGGAACTCGAGCTGTTGAGGAACTAATGGTTAGTCTAGCTGACGACTATACGATATTGATTGTTACTCATAACATGGCACAAGCTCGCCGTGTCAGTCAGGAGTGTATCTTTATGCTTCTCGGTGAAATCATAGAGCACGACCGCACTGAGCAAATATTCCTCTCTCCGAGAAACCAAAAGACTACTGAGTATATTGAAGGCCGCTACGGCTGAGGGCTATCGCTCTCTACTGCTTTAAGTCTGATAGCTTTTTCAGTTTATAAAAAAGGCTGCCGAACCCGTCGGTTCGGCAGCCACTGGAAAAACCTTCAATGTCACGATTGAAGATAGATAGTCCCCCTATATATCGGATAGAATTCCAGTGACTTAAACAAAATTCTTCATTTTTTTTCTGAAAGCGAAACGCGACTAATCAGAGAGCCTCCAGTCCACTACTTCCATTTGAGGATATGTGGCACCGTTATAGTGATTCCAGACTAATTTGAAGGCAAGATCTATAGGTGTGTTGGCGGGAGGCAGGGACTCACCGAGGTTCCAAGCAATGCCGCTAACACGCTCACCACGAGGATTGAAATGGTTGAAGCGGAAGTGCTTACCTTCTTGGCCTATACGTTGAGGAGGTTGTGCAAGCTCAAGAAAACGAACTCCAATTATGGGTTCAGGGTTTGCTTGGCCAAAGGGTTGTAATTGTTCCAAGTCACGTAGAAGGTCTGAGCTGATATCTTCTGGTTGTATCCAGCAATCAATCTCAAGAGTGGGTTCAACGACCTCGTCACCAATCAGATTGCGTACGGCTTCATTAAAAGCGGTTCTGAATTTCTCAATATTAGCTTGGTCAAGGCTCAAGCCGACAGCCATCGGGTGTCCTCCAAACTCAGATAGTAGATCGCTGCAATTATTGAGAGCCTTTACAAGATCGAGTCCTGGGATACTCCGACCCGAGCCCTTACCAATAGTACCCTCTGCGCCAAGAACAATTGCGGGTTTTTTCAGGATGTTTGTAAGCCGGCTCGCGACAATTCCAACTACACCAGGATGCCAAGAGTGATTGAAGACTACCACGCCCTGCGAGTCTTGGTAGCGCTCCTCGACTTGAGCTTCAGCCTCTTTAACAATGTCACGCTCGATTTTTTGTCGTTCGGTATTCATCTCATCAAGTTGACGCGCAGCTTGGAGAGAATCCTGAAAATTGTCGGAAAGAAGCATCTCTATAGGCAGAGCGGCATCTGCAAGGCGCCCACTAGCGTTGATTCGAGGGCCAAGTTTGAAGGAGATGTCAGAGGCTCGAAGATCTTTGCCATCAATACCAAGGCCACTAACCTGAAAAAGGGCTTGAATCCCACAACGACTACTCTGACGGAGATTAACAAGGCCATTACGAACAAGGATACGATTCTCGGCACGTAGAGGAACGAGATCCGCGATGGTACCCATTGCAACAAGATCAAGGTAGTCCTTCAGTTCAATCTGGTGGGCTTCCTCATTGCCTTGGTTGCGTAGTATTTTGACAATGCCGTGTACAAGCTTGAACACGAGACCGACAGTACAAAGGTCGCGACAAGGGTTATCGTCGGCATCGTGTATATGTGGGTTAACAAGAATACAATCTGCTGGAGTGGACTGCGTAGATTGATGGTGGTCTATAATAATAACATCGATCCCGAGCGAACGAAGGTGAGCTACCTCGCTGACAGAATTTGTACCACAGTCCAGAGCAATGAAGAGGTCGGGGGTTTCATTGGAAATGGAACGTTCGATGACCTGCCGACTCATACCGTAGCCTTCTTCCAGGCGGCGAGGCACTACAAAATTGGGGAGGCTACCAAAACGCTTTAGAAAACCAACAAGCAGCGTGGTACTTGTCACACCATCGACATCATAATCTCCGAGAATATGAATCTTCTCATTTTCACGTATAGCATGCAGGATACGGTTTCCAGCTTGCTCAACGTTAGTGAGCAGTAAGGGATCAGTCAGGCCGCGCAGGGCAGGATTGAGAAAACTTTCAGCATCACCACTACAATCTATACCACGTTGAACCAGAAGGTTCGCCAGAAAGCTACTTACCCTAAGTTGGCTCTCTAACTGCTGAGCTGCATCTCTGGAGACGGGGCTGTGCTGCCAGAGCTTGGGTACGTGCATGTGAATAGGTTTCGTGGAGCGATATTATAATGGTATCAGGCGTCTTCGTTCCAGTCGTACTTAGGTAGGAACTCGCGTTGCTCAACATGCTTACGGTCACCTTTATGCCACCAGAAGAAAATAGGGCTGGCGATAAAGATTGAGGAGTAAGTTCCAGTAAGTATGCCTAAAATGAAGACGAAAGAGAAATCACGGATAATGCCTGCTCCGTAGACGTAGAGTGCAGAAGCCGCAAGAAGAGTCGTAATACTCGTCAGGATGGTGCGGGGAAGAACTCTGTTCACAGAGAAATTTATGATACGTCCTAAAGAGAGGTCAGGCCGGAGTTTCAGTTCCTCACGGATGCGGTCAAAAAGAACGATCGTATCGTTGATCGAGTAACCTAGAATCATGAGCAGGGCGGCAAGCATAGGTGCGGTGAACTGCCCAGAGCACAGGCCAAGCTTACCTAGCAGAACGTAGAGGCCTATGGTGATTAAAACATCGTGGATGGTAGCCGCCACGGCTCCTATTCCGTAGCCCAATTCAAAGCGGAAGGCCACGTAAAGCAGTATGCCGACCAAGGCAAAAGCTACCGCTAGCCAAGCGTTTTTCTGGATGTCCTTGCTGACTGCGCCTCCGATCTGCGACTCCCCAATTTTCTGCAATCCTTTATCATCATGCTGCTGGACAAGGGCGTCGAAGAAGGCGCCACCCATTTCAGAGTCAGTCTGAAGCTTTAGCTGTTCTTTACCGCCTGCAAGATCTTGGATGTAGAAGACCTGAGCATTTTTGAAATTCTCGTTGGCATCACGGATTTGATGAATTTCAGTCTCCGTAGGAAGATCCTGTCCAGAAGCGGCTTCAATGGTAATTTCATCGCCTCCAGTAAAGTCAATGCCGAGAATGTTTTGCAGATTGGTTCCGGTGAAGGCTACACCAGCGATGATAAGTACGGCAGAACCGATCATTAGAGGCTTACGGCGCTCGAGGAACTTCCACGCTCTGTCATCAGGAATTAATTTCAACCCGAGAACTTTCTTAAGACCGATACCATGAACACCAGTTTCAAGGAGGAAGCGGCTTACCACCAAAGCACAGAAAACAGAGGCCGCGATTCCGACGGCAAGGGTGAGGCCGAAACCACGTACAGGTCCAGTGCCAAGGAAAAAGAGAATACCAGCAGTAATGAGCGTGGTAAGATTGGCGTCAATAATGGTTGAGAAGGCCTTATTGTAGCCGTCGTTCAGAGCATTTTCGAGGCTTTTGCCAAGATTTAGCTCTTCGCGAATCCGTTCGAATATCAGAATATTGGCATCTACAGCCATACCAACGGTGAGTACGAGGGCAGCTACACCGGGGAGGGTGAGAGTGGCGCCAAGGCTCGCTAGTACACCAAGGACAAGAAGTACATTAAGTGCTACAGAGCAGACTGCGACAATACCTCCTGCAAAGTAATACACCACCATGAAGGCAATGATAAGAATTGCACCGAGCTTGGCGGCGCTAATGCTTTTCTCTTTGGAATCCTTAGCTAGGGTGGGACTGACTTCATACTTCTCACCAAGCTCTAGTTCCACGCTAAGCGGATTGTTTAGAACGTTAGCAAGCTCAACGGCTTCTTGGCGGGTGAAGTTACCAGTGATTTCTGCACCGCCAGAAATCCTCTCATCCACGCCAGGTGCACTACGCACTACTCCGTCAAGTACGATGGCTAATTGCCCTCCACCCTTTTTTGCAATCTCACCTGTAATGTTGGCAAAGCGCTTTGTGCCATCAGGCGTAAAGCTCATGTTTATTTTAAAGCCAATACCAGACTCATTCTGGATAGGGAAAGCTTGCTTAATGATATCACCGGCTGCGTCGGGACGCTTTTCCACAGGTAGCCAAGAAATAGATGTCTCTCCGGTATCAGGATTAGTGACCTCTTGCGGCAGATATGTATAACCAGCAGGCAGAGCTTGAACACCCGGGTCCTGAGGAGTCTCCGGAGCATAAAGGGTTCGGCCACCAGGTAGCACTTCGCGAAAATCGAGTACGGCTGGTGCCTTAAGTTTTTCAATATCTCCGGCATTATCCTTAGAATTGAGGCCGGGAAGTTGGATTTCCAACATGTCGTCACCGCGGGTTCGAATGACCGGTTCAGCAACACCAAAGTCGTCAAGTCGTTTACGCAAAATCGTGATCACATCCTGCATCTGCTCAGCAGGCGTGCTGTACTCAGCCTGTACGCCGTCATCGTCCTTCTGCCCAAGCTTGAGGGTGTAGGCAATACCTCCCTTTAAGTCGAGACCAAGGCGGATGCGGGCGCGCGAGAGTCGGTAGAGTTCGGAGAGCAATTCCTCATTGCGTTTATCACGGCTCTTGATGGGCGCATACTGGGCTTCGACTTTTGGGAAGAACTCCGTGAAGTCTATACCTAGAGCTTTCTTGCCATCGGCTGGTTCGTTGTCGCGGGTATCGTACCATAAGTCGTTACGCTTTTCCAAAAACTGACGTTGGATTACGACGTCCTTATCCTCACCTGTAGTAACCTCTCCTCCTTTGTAATGAGTGAAGCCTTTAGCACCAAGATTGAGAAGCGCCAAATACAATGAGGGGTTTTCTTTAGGTTCCGCCTGTACTTTGGTTTCAGCTTGCTCAAGGAGCTTTTTAAAACGTTGGTTTTCATCATCAGTTGCATTTTGCTTCTGCTGAATACTAACGAGGAATTCGTCAAAGGGAAGGTCTTGTAGAGTTTGGTCGACCTTAAAGTTGGGGACGAGATTTAAACCGGCCCAGATGAATACAAGGACGCTGACGATAACTTTCCAGAGGATTTTTCCAGTCATGGCTAGATGAGGTAGAGTTGGGGAAAAAGGGGGGGATTAAGGACTCAGGAATCCTTGTTGAGACAAGCCTCTATAGCAGACTTGCGAACTTCAACCTTAGTACCTTCGGCAATCTTAATTACAACGCGATCGTCTTTGACGCTTTGAACAATACCATAGAATCCGCCAATAGTGACCACCTTATCACCGGAGCCGAGGGCTTCGATCATCTTCTGCTGCTGCTTTTGCTTCTTACGCTGAGGGGCAATGATGAGGAACCACATTCCCAAGAAAAGGAATACAATCATCAAGAGCTGTGGCGCCATGCTTGGAGGTTGTTGGCCGAGTATTATAAGTGGGGTGAGGTCCATGGCTGGATAGGTGCCTAGGTTATTAAATTGTTGAAAAAGAGCCGGTGAGGGAATCAAACACAGGAAAAAAGGCAACCTTTTATCGGGGGTGACCCTTAAGGCTCAATCGAAGATGATTGTCTTATTTCCAAAGACCAAAACACGATTTTCGAGATGCCAGCGAACAGCAGAGGCTAAAACTAGCTTTTCGAGATCACGACCATTGCGAATCATTTCCTGAACACTACGGCGATGGCTGATGCGAGCAACATCCTGATGAATGATTGGCCCTGCATCAAGATCTTCGGTTACATAGTGTGCAGTAGCCCCAATAATCTTAACACCACGCTGATAAGCTTGGTGGTAGGGCTTGGCACCAGCAAAGGCGGGAAGTGAAGAGTGGTGGATGTTAATAACGGGGCATCCGCACCGGGATAGAAAGTCACTACTTAGCACCTGCATGTAGCGTGCAAGTACGATTAGGTCAGGCTGGTAGTTGGCGAGAAGGGCGAGTTGCTCTTCTTCGGCGGCTGGCTTGGTATCTGCGGATACTGGGACGTGATGAAAAGGTACACCATCTCGTTCAGCAAATTCTCGGAGATCTGGATGATTTGATACGGTACAAACTAGGTCGGCGTTGTACTCCCCTGCCCTGAAGCGATGCAGAAGGTCGTGAAAACAATGATCTTGTTTGGAGACCAAAATGGCAACCTTGGGGCGGTCGGTAGATAGAGCCACCCGAACTTGCATCTGCCAGTCACTGACCGCAGTCCGCGCAAAATCGTCCAACATCTGGAGAGGATCGTTGTTTCCGCTAGCCCATTCGACACGCTGGAAAAAGATGTTGTCGAGGTGATCATGGTGCTGGTCAGCGTGTAGTATGTTTCCGCCGCTGTTAAAGACCCAGCTACTGATGTCAGCGACAATTCCTGGACGATCGGGTCCTGAAAGTAGCCCGACTAGCGTAGGCGGTTTGGTGTCGGTAGACATTTTAATTCGAGCAGACTACACCAAGTCTTTCGAGTAGAGCTGGAGGCATTTAACTTCGAGAGGATGCTCTTTGAGTGCACGAATACCGTTAACCGCAGCCTGTGCGGAGGTTAGTGTGGTCATGATACATACATTGCGTAGAACAGCCTCGGTACGAATTTGATTCTCATGCTTACGAGGAATTTGGCCCGAAGGTGTGTTCACGATCATGTCAATTTTGTCGTTTTTGAGCATGTCGATAACTGTGGGGCGTCCTTCGCCGATACGGAATAGCTCAGTGACTTCTACTTCATTGTCCTTGAGCACAGCAGCCGTACCAGAGGTAGAGTAGATCTTAAAGCCTAGACTTGAGAGTTGTCGGGCAATGTCCACAGCCAGAGGTTTATCGCGATCTTTGACGCTGATGAAAACGTTACCCTCTAGCGGCAGGGCAGGGCGAGCAGCCATCTGAGATTTAGCGTAAGCCATACCGAGGTCTTTATCAAGACCCATGACCTCCCCAGTACTTTTCATCTCAGGAGAAAGGGCGATGCTTGCACCAGAGAATTTATTAAACGGAAATACGGACTCCTTGACGGCCCAATAGGGCGGATGTACCTCTTCAGTAAAGCCAAGCTCCTTGAGAGTTGCTCCAGCCATGAGGCGGGCTGCCATCTTGGCCAGCGGACGACCGATAACCTTACTAACAAATGGCACGGTACGGGAAGCTCGAGGATTTACCTCTAAAACGAATAGCTCGTCATCCTTGATGGCGAACTGAACATTCATGAGGCCAACTACATTAAGCTCACGGGCAAGAGCATGGGTTGCCTCGCGAAGGGTGTTGATCATAGACTCGTCTAGCGAGTGCGGTGGCATGACCATAGTCGCATCCCCGCTGTGTACTCCAGCGTATTCGATATGCTGAAGCATACCACCAATTACGGACAAGGTGCCGTCACTGATACAGTCCACATCTATTTCGATAGCCTCGTCGAGAAACTTGTCCAGTAGGACTGGCTTGCCGGGAGCGACATCGAAGACTTCGTCAACAACAGACTTAAGCTCTTCTTCGTCATAGACAATAAACATTCCACGTCCACCCAGTACGAAGGAAGGTCTCAATAAAACAGGATAGCCGATAGCGGCGGCCTTGGCTGCAGCCTCATCGACAGCCAGCGCAATATCGTTGGATGGTTGCTTGAGGCCGATCTTATCAAGAATAGCCTTGAAGTGCTTGCGGTCCTCAGCGATCTCGATGTCCTCTGGTGTGGTTCCAATAACGTGAACACCTGCGGCTTTGAGGTCGAGTGCAAGGGTTAGGGGGGTCTGGCCCCCGAACTGGACGATGGCACCATCACATTTTTCTTGGCGATAAATCTCGGAGATATCTTCAAGAGTTAGGGGCTCGAAGTAAAGTTTATCAGAGGTGTCGTAGTCAGTAGAAACGGTCTCGGGATTGGAGTTGACCATGACGGTCTCAATACCGATTTCACGCAATGCAAATGATGCATGGACGCAACAGTAATCAAACTCGATACCTTGACCGATACGGTTGGGGCCACCCCCAATGATCATAATCTTCTTTTGGTCGCTAGGAATCAGCTCGTTTTCATCTCCGTATGAGGAATAAAAATAAGGTGTTCTGGCCTCAAACTCTGCAGCGCAGGTGTCTACTAGCCTGTACTGAGTATCCACGCCGCAATGTTGGCGGCGGTCTCGGACTTCTTTGATAGTGCAGCTCAAAAGGAGGCTGAGTTGGTGGTCTGAAAAACCCCATTCTTTAGCGCGACGAAGCAGATCACCGTCGAGAGTATCCACCTGCTGCTCCCTAAGAAGTTTTTCAAGTTCAACAATCTGAAGGAGTTGATGCAGGAACCAAGGATCTATGCCTGTGGTGGCATAAAGCTCTTCAATTGGGATGCCGGCAACTAGTGCGAGACGCAAGTGGAACACACGCTCTGCGGTGGGCTTGCGAATGTTGGCCAAAAGAGTCGCCTTGTCGGGCAGGTTGTCTTCGTTAATATGTTTCCATGCGGAGAAGCCAATGGCTCCATTCTCCAGCGACCTAAACGCCTTCTGAAAGGATTCTTTGAAGGTACGGCCAATAGCCATGGCCTCACCCACGGACTTCATAGCTGAGGTTAATGTGACATCGGTCCCAGGGAACTTTTCAAAGGCAAAGCGGGGAACCTTGGTAACGACGTAATCTATAGAAGGCTCAAAGCTCGCAGGGGTCTCACGAGTGATATCATTGGGAAGCTCATCGAGGCTGTAGCCAACGGCCAGCTTAGCAGCAATCTTGGCGATGGGAAAACCAGTAGCTTTAGAGGCCAAAGCAGAACTGCGAGAAACGCGGGGATTCATTTCGATGACTACCATGCGGCCCGTGCGTGGATTGACTGAAAACTGTATATTGCTACCGCCAGTTTCTACTCCTACCTCGCGTATGCATGCAAAGGAGGCATCACGCATTAACTGATACTCCTTGTCGGTCAACGTCATCGCGGGCGCAATAGTAATGGAGTCCCCAGTATGAACACCCATAGCGTCGAAGTTTTCAATGGAGCAAATGACGATACACTGATCCTTGTGATCGCGCATGACCTCCATCTCGAACTCTTTCCAGCCCAGTAGACATTCTTCGACCAAGACTTGCCGCACCGGGGACAGGTCTAGGCCCTTGGCGACCATTTCTTCAAATTCTTCTAAGTTGTAAGCAATTCCTCCCCCAGTACCGCCAAGGGTGAAGCTGGGCCTTATGATTACTGGAAAATCACCACCTATTTCTTGCTGAGCACGCAAAGCCTCCTCGACCGTATTTACGGTATCCGAGCGAGCGACATCTAGGCCGATTTTTAACATCGCAGCTTTGAAAAGCTCGCGGTCCTCGCCTTTATTGATCGCCTCTTCTTTGGCGCCGATCAGTTCCACCCCGTGTTTTTCGAGGATTCCCGCCTTTGCGAGATCAAGTGAAAGATTGAGCCCCGTTTGCCCACCGAGTGTCGGTAGCAGAGCGTCGGGTTTCTCCTTTTCAATGATTTTTTCGAGTGCCTGCACATTGAGGGGCTCAATGTATGTGACATCTGCAAACTCAGGATCCGTCATGATCGTGGCCGGATTGCTATTGGCCAGAATCACGCGGTAACCTTCTTCGCGCAAAGCCTTGCAAGCTTGTGTGCCGGAATAGTCAAATTCGCAAGCCTGACCAATGATAATCGGGCCTGAACCTATGATAAGGATACTCTCTAAATCTGTGCGCTTTGGCATGGTTGAAAAACAAAATTAGGAGACAGCATCTCAAATCAGCCAAAATTTCAAGTCCGCCATTTGCATTTTGCATTTTTTTCTGCACGGGCCTGAATAGCTATTCGACATGCGACACTCTTCAAACCTCATTGGAACCTTTGTACTGCTCGGCCTAGCGCAGCTTACCGCAAACTTTCATCCAGAGGTCCTTCGAGACATCGATGCTGTATTGGCAAGTGCGGTTACAGAGAAGAAACTTCCTGGAGGGGTGGTCTGGATCGAATGCGAGGGGAAGTCCTGGCAAAAAACATTTGGCCGTCGCAACGTTACAGGTAGAGATGAAGCTACTTCGGAAGACACCATCTACGACACTGCATCATTGACCAAGGTGCTAGCAACAGCACCAAGCATACTCATTCTCGCAGAGCGAGGAAAGCTCAAACTCAATGCGCCAGTCGTCCAGTATATTCCAGAATTTAGTGGAGACAAACGGCAAGATGTTACAATACGCCAACTCCTTACTCACACTTCGGGCCTTCGTCCGGGCATTTCTTTGCGAGACAATTGGACCGGAAGAGAAGGTGCACTTGCCAAAGCTTACCATGAAGAGCTCCAGCAAATGCCAGACAGGGGATTTAAATACAGCGACATCAACTTTATCCTGTTGGGGGAAATTGTACGCCGTGTATCAAACAAACCGCTTAACGAGTTTGCCGCCGCTGAAATCTTCAAGCCACTAAAAATGAAGGATACTCTATTCCTTCCTGCCAAGAAACTTCGACAGCGGATTGCCCCAACGGAGATAGTTGGAGGTCAGCTTCTAAGAGGTGTTGTTCACGACCCTACTGCACGCCGCATGGGAGGAGTTGCTGGTCACGCTGGGATTTTCTCAACAGCTGCAGATATAGCAAAGTTTGCGAGAATGATCCTAGGCGGAGGTCAGCTAGAAAGCACTCGCATACTCAAGGAAGAAAGCATCCGCTTAATGACATCCGTTCAGTCCCCTAATGCTCTCTTAGACAAAAGGGGATTGGGCTGGGACATTGATAGCCCCTACAGTAGTCCGCGTGGCAACCTATTCCCAATTGGATCTTTTGGACACACAGGCTTCACTGGGCCGACACTTTGGATAGACCCTGAATCAAGTAGCTTCTGGATACTGATGACTAATCGCAACCACCCCAACGGCAAGGGCTCGGTCGTCCCTTTACGGAGAAGCCTTGGCACACTTGCTGCGGAGGCAGTCAGCAATTATCGCCCCCCTGTTCTCAATGGCATTGATGTGCTGTTGCGCGAAAACTTTGAGCAACTGAAGGGCTTACGAGTTGGCCTGATCACCAACCACACCGGAACGGACGCCCGACGCATCCCCACCATTGATCTCCTCCACCAAAGTCGCAGGCTCGAATTGTGTGCTCTTTTCAGCCCAGAGCATGGCATCCGGGGTAAAGAAGACATCGCGCATATCTCTGATAGTACTGATCCTGTCACTGGGCTTCCAATCTACAGCCTATATGGCAAAACCAAAAAGCCTCTCCCTGAGCAACTCTCGAAACTCGACGCTTTGGTCTTCGATATTCAAGACATTGGCTGTAGATTTTACACTTATATCGCTACAATGGGCAACTGCATGGAAGCCGCTGCGGAAGCTAAATTAAAATTCTTTGTGCTCGACCGAAGTAACCCAGTAGGGGGACACCTAGTCGAAGGTCCACTCTTGGCCGATAGCCAAACCTTTGTGCGCTACCATAACATCCCTGTACGCCATGGCATGACCGCAGGCGAATTGGCACATCTTTTCAATAAGGAGAAGAAGCTCAGTCTAGACCTCCAGGTGGTACCTGTAGAAGGCTGGCAGAGAGATAATTTCCATGACGCCACCAGCCTGCCTTGGCGCAATCCTTCTCCTAATATGAGGAGCCTCACACAGGCCATACTCTACCCCGGCGTAGGGTTACTTGAATTCTGTAAACTCTCCGTAGGACGTGGCACGGATACACCTTTCGAAGTTCTGGGTGCACCCTACATAAATGATCTCCACCTTGCCCAAGTTCTAAATGCCAAGCAGCTCCCCGGCATCACCTTTTTACCCATCCAATTTACGCCAACCACAAGCAAATTTAGTAAACAGAAATGCCAAGGAATCAACCTTGTCATTACCGACAGAGAGAAGTTTCGCGCTACAACTACGGGACTTCACATTGCAGACACTTTGTATCATCTATTTCCAGAAGAGTTCGACCTTGAAAAGGTAAACACCCTTCTCGGCAATCCAGAACTCTTGAGTTTAATCCGGAAGGGACAACTTAATCAGGTTATACAAACCATCGAAAACGATCGCATTCGCTTCCAGAAACGACGCAAGCCCTTCTTGCTATACCCTGAATCAAAGCCAGCCCTTGAGGACCTACTAAAAATTCGTATCCTCGGACAGGATGTTCCATGACCGGGCACACTGCACTATGCAAATCCTCGCTCTCATCTTACTACCAATAACATTGGCCATCCATGCTATGGCCGAAATACCCCCGTATTCACCTGACAAACGACTTAAAATCGAACTTTTCGCAGAAGCTCCTCAAATCAAACACCCTACTGGACTGACAATTGACTCAAAGGGTCGAGTCTTTGTGATTGAAAGCCACACTCATTTTCCCCCGAAGGACTACGCCGGACAAAAAAGAGACCGAATTTATGTCTTCTCCAAACCTGGAAAAGATGGCAAATCGACCGATCGAAAAACTTTCGCTGAGGGTTTTGAGATGGGCATGGATTTGCTCATGGCTCGAGATGGCTGGCTTTATGTCGCTGAGCGCAGCCGCATCTCTCGTATCCGCGATACGGACAATGACCTTAAGGCTGATCAATTTCAGACCATCATCGATTTGAAAACAACTGGGAAATACCCACACAATGGTTTGGCAGGTCTGAGCTTTGACTCCTTCAACTACCTGTACTTCGGGCTCGGAGAAAACCTCGGACATCCCTACCATATGATTGGCAGCGACGGAAAAAGCATAAAAGGGGCAGAAGGCATCGGTGGTGGCATATTTAGGTGTAAGCGAGACGGCTCAGGTCTGGAATCAGTAGCTCGAGGCTTGTGGAATCCATTCGGTTTATGCGTAGACGAATTTGGCAGCGTCCTCGCCGTAGACAACGATCCAGGGGCCAGCCCTCCATGCCGTCTACTACACATTGTACCTGGGGGTGACTATGGCTACCAGTATCAGCACGGACGCACTGGGCATCATCCATTCCTTGCCTGGAATGGAGAACTGTCCAATACTCTACCGATGGTCTGTGGAGTTGGTGAAGCACCCTGTGAAATCCTCCACTTCAACTCGCCAAGCTTTCCTGAAGAGTACCGAGGAGAGTACCTTGTTACCTCTTGGGGCGACCACCGTGTGGAACGCTATCAACTCCATGGTCGAGGAAACTCCGTGGGTGGCAAAATGGAAACGCTGATCCAAGGAGGAGACAGTTTCCGGCCCGTTTGTATGGAAATGGCTCCTGATGGATCGCTGTATGTAAGCGACTGGGGGTCACGACTTTATCAACTGCACGGCAAAGGCAAAATCTGGCGAATACGTCCCGAAGCGCTCAAGCCCTCAAAAACGAGCGCACTGTCAGAGCCACTTTATGTCGCTCAAAATAGGCAAGCCCGTCGCAGGCTTCGAGACTCTAAAAATATGGGGGAACTTCTTGAAGCTGCGGCCAGTAAAGACCCATTCCTTCGCAACGCCGCAATCATCGGTCTATCAAAGAACTTTCCCAACGCTGATCCAGCGAAGTTCTCCGATCCAACCCATCGCACTGCCCTACTCCTATCATTTAAGGAGAATAGAAAGGTTTCGGTGCTTGAAAAATTTTTAAATGACACAAAACCCTCTATCCGCTTCGAGATTTTGCGCTGGATTGCCGACCAAAAGCTTGAGGCATACCGCCCATACGTGGAAACCAGTCTTGAAGAAGGAAACTTTGACTATGGTCTCTTTCTTGCCCACATGGCCTGTCTCGACTCTCTGGATAAGATCAAAAGGCCTGACCAGCCTAACGTGACTCGGGCGAAAGCCCTTTTTGGCAATGTGAGCCTAAAGGCAAAACTTCGCGCTCATCTTGTTAGATACCTCGCAAACGAAAAGGATACTTTTTCAACCGAACAGCTGATAGAGTGGAGCCGAAGCCTCAACCCTAGCCTCAAGCGAGAAGCTATATGGCTTTTACGCACAGCTTCTGGAGATCAAGCTCGCAAACGCCTAATCGAAATTGCCAATGATCATAATTCCCCTCTGCAGTTAAGGCTCCAAGCCATATCAGCTCTCGGCCAGAACAAGCCACACCTCGCCCCTCTTCTGAAGCTTGCTAGCGAAAATAATCCTGAAGTCCGTGATGAAGCTTTACGCGCCTTAGTTGGGGTAGAATTCGACGTAAATAGGAGATCTGAACTTGAAGACCTTGGAGGCAATATTTCTGACACAGCACCCCTCGTCAACCGTGTCCTTGGAAAGACATTCGCGGCAAAAAACCTTCCAAATGACACCGACACAAAAGCATGGCTACAGAGAATCGATAGCCTCCCCGGCAAGGCTAATCCTGCAACTGGACAACGTATCTTCTACAACGCCAAACTCGCACGTTGCGGCAACTGTCACCAAGTAGCAGGACGGGGTACACGTGTAGGACCTGACCTATCATTCATCGGCAGAAGCATTTCTCGGGAACGGCTTCTAGAAAATATACTTCAGCCCAGCAAGGAACTTGCTCCTCACTACCGTCCATGGACGATAGAGATGGAAGATCGTCTCCAGTATACTGGCATCGCACTGCGACGCGGAGGCAACTCCGAAGTCTATCTCGGTGCTGATGGTCAGGAAATCCGTCTCGATAAACGCAAAATCAGCCACAAGCAAGTCAGCCATGTCTCCATGATGCCTGCAGGGCTTGCCCATACACTCACACTTGGAGAGCTTCGCGACCTGCTCGCCTTCCTTATGGCATGCAAATGAAGTCTTGCATCTTAAGCGCTCTGGCTCTGGTCATTGGAAACCTCTCCTTTGGCATTCCTGATCCCCTTCAGCGCTCCCAGCTCCGAATCCTTGAAACCGATGACTATAATCAGTGGGAAGAAGCTAAAAATGCAAAGATTGGCACTGACCCTGCCAATTTTTACAAGCTCCCCGGATTTGAGGTGGAACTCCTCCGTTCTGCAGAAGAAGACGAGGGGTCTTGGATCAGTTGTGCCTTTGACCCTCAAGGCAAACTGAGTATCGGCCGCGAGGATTCTGGCATACTCCGCTATACCTTCTCCAAGGATCGCATGCAAATCGTGAAAAAGGAATGGCTCCTGAAACAAGCCAAGGAGTGCCGAGGCCTACTTTACGCACATGGCGCGCTTTTCGTAAATGCAAACAAGTCCAAAATTCTGTATCGGTTTAAAGACACCAACGGTGATAACCAATTTGATGAAGAAAAGGAACTCTTTGAAACTCCCGGTGGACTAGGTCATGGCCGTAACGGACTTGCCTTAGGCCCCAACGGACTCATCTACGCCATCATGGGTGACTCTGTTAAGCTGCCCCTGCATATTCCAAATATACGCGATCATACCTCACCACTGCGTCGTAAACAGAAATACTTCCGGCCCAACGAGGGGCATGTCCTGCGGTTCGATAAACACGGCTGCAATCCAGCCATCTATGCGGCAGGGTTACGCAATCCTTATGGGATCGATTTCAACGCCGATGGCGAAGCTTTCACTTTTGATGCTGATGCAGAGTTCGACATGGGCTCTCCTTGGTACAGACCTACTCAAATAAAGCACATTACCAGCGGTGCAGACTTCGGTTGGCGTGCTGTCACAGGAAGTTGGCCGCCCTATTACCTCGACCATCCGACAAATACACCAGCCTGCGTCAATATCGGCAAGGCCTCGCCAACAGGTATTCTCGCCGGCTATAAAAGTCGCTTCCCTCAACAATACCGTAATGCCATCTTTGCGTTAGACTGGACGTACGGACGCATCCTAACTATTCACCTCACACCAGATGGAGCGTCCTACACAGGTCGACCCGAAGTCTTTCTCCGTGGACGACCACTTAACGTCACAGATGCAGACTTTGGGCCCGATGGAGCAATGTATTTTGTCACTGGAGGGCGAAGTACGCAAAGCGCTCTTTACCGGGTCACCTACACCGGCCGCATAATTGTGTCACCGGAGAAAACTCCCCAAGAAAAAATGGGCGAAAAGGTCGCAAGAAGTTGTCGTAAGATTCTCCATAATCTCGAAAGATACCATCAGGCTTGGGTAGGAAAACTCGAACTCCCAACTAACCTTGAAGACCCCCGGATCCGCCATGCCATAAGAATTGCCCTCGAACATCAGTTGGCCGAGACCGGAAATGTTGATTCTAATTTCGAGCCTGATTCTAAATTGCTCGCTCTAGCTCAGGCACATGCAGGCATCCACGCCATAACATCTGTCAATAACCACACTCCAACTCACGAGCAATTGCACATCTGGCGATTGAGTTTACCAGATCTCAGCGAAGAAGAAAAAAATACCCTGAGAGAAAAACTTCGACAGCATCCAAATGCTGATCCACGGATTGCTACTGAAATCCGTATCGCCCTCGAAATGCCAGAAGCGACTACTGATGGGATGGCTCGCCTCCGCAATGCCAATTCTCAGCAAGAGCAAATCCACTACCTTTACCTGTTGAGAAACGCGCGTAATGGCTGGTCGCACAAACTTCGCAAAGAATACTTTCAGCATCTTAAAAGCGCCCGAGAATACCTCGGAGGCCGAGGGCTCCCAGGATTTATCTCAAAAATTAAAAAAGATGCTATTTCTTCGCTAACAGAAGCAGAGAGGAACTCGCTCAAAGGTCTCTTAAACCAAGAGACAACGCCTACACTACCCTCCATTCCTGACCTGAGCCACCGCAGATTTATCCGTGCTTGGGAGATGCAAGACTTCTCAGGCAATATGCAAGTTTCAACCAAGAAGGCTAAGCTTGGCAAAAAACTCTTTGATGAGGGGCTCTGTAGTCGTTGTCACAGGTTCAATTCCCACGGTTTCAGCCTTGGCCCTGACCTGACTCACGTTGGCAGTCGCCTAGGGAAACGAGATCTCCTTCAAGCTATCCTCGAACCTTCTAAAACAGTGGCTGAAAACTATCAGACCCAAGTCTTTGACCTCCATGATGGCCGACAGTTATCTGGGCAAGTTATTCCACAGTCCGACTACAGAAGCAGAGAACTCCTACTTGCAACAAATCCTCTAGAACCTGAACAGGTCGTCAAAATCCCCAAAGCCCTAATCAAAGCCTACCGGCAAGCTACGACCTCTACAATGCCACCAGGTCTTCTAAATACGTTTACGAAAGAAGAAGTTCTTGTTCTGATCGAGTGGCTGCAGAGAGATTCAGGAGACCATCCCCATCCGAAGCCAAGCCGCGACAACTAGATAGCATAGATGGGCAAAAATCACTGCGGTAACTCCAAGTCGGAATCCTAACCGAGCCGTGGCTTCACCGAGGTATTCTTCCTGACAGTCCTGAAGTAAAGCCCGAGCCTTCTGGGCTTTTACAATGGCCACGATGCCACAGGCCACACCCACTAAGGGAACAGCGAAAAGCACTAAGCCCACTAAACCCCAAAGAACACTGGAACCTGCACCGGGAATCGATGGCTTGGAATCCTCTTTGCTCATAGCGCTGAACTAAGTCGTTCTAAAACCTTGTATAGGCCCTGCGTGCCAAGATCTTCAAGCCCTTGTGCTATCGCAGCTTGATAAAACTGGTTTACCAAGGCCAAACCCGGGAGAGCCAGGCGCATCGCCTTCGCCTCTGCCAAGGCAATGCCCATATCCTTGACAAAATGCTTAATGTAAAAGCCTGGATCGAAGTCCCCCTTCACAATTCTTGGTCCAAGATTATTGATGGACCAAGAACTCGCAGCTCCACTGCCTATAACGACAATGACTTCTTCAAGATTAAGGCCGGACCTGTGCGCGTACAATAACGACTCAACCGTTCCAATCATCGTCCCCGCAATCAGAATCTGATTACTCATCTTAGTATGTTGGCCAGCGCCAGTTGGACCCATATACGCGATATTCTTGCCCATGCATTGAAATAAAGGCTTAACCCTATCAAAGACGGACTGCTCACCACCGACCATGATGGCTAGAGCCGCATTACGCGCTCCAATGTCTCCGCCCGAGACTGGAGCATCTAGAACATCCACACCTTGACGTCCCGCTACCTTGCAAATGCGCTTTGCCAAAGCGGGTTCGGAGGTCGTCATATCAATCACAACTGAGCCTGCCTTTGCACCAGCTAGAATGCCGTCGGTACTTAGGTAGGTAGATTCCACATCAACTGGATATCCAACGATGCTGAATACAAACTCAGACTGTCTAGCAACCTCTCGAGGTGACTCGCACAATACAGCACCTGCATCAACCAATACCTGTGCTTTGGCCGCAGTACGATTATAGACAAACAGTTTGTGTCCTGCTGCCTGAAGATGCCCCGCCATCGGAGCTCCCATTACGCCTGTGCCTACCCAGCCAATATTAGTACTCATAGCCAATGGTCATGCGGATACCGCAAAGAACGGCAAGACCCAAGACAACGAAACTCCCGCTTTCCGCTTTTCACTTTTAGATTTTCCCCACAACCTGCGGACAATGTCGAAAAAAGTGAAATTAATTTCTTGGAATGTAAATGGTCTCCGTGCCTGCATCAACAAAGGCTTTAGCGAATTCGCGACATGGTGCGAGGCCGACTACCTATGCTTACAGGAAACCAAGGTAAATCCAGGTACAATTCCAGCAGACGACTTTTCGTTTGGGTGGAGCACTTTTCACTGTGCCGAAAAAAAAGGCTATTCTGGGACAGCCATCTTCGCCCAGAATGAGCCAACAGCAGTGCAAGAAGACTTCCAGCCAGAAGATCACGTAGGCGAAGGTCGTGCCATCACTTTGGACACTGGGGATTTTTATCTAGTCAACACCTACGTACCCAACGCACAGGGTGAACTGGCCCGCTTGCCATACCGCATGGAATGGGACCGAGATCTTCGAACCTATCTCCAGCAACTCGACAAGCGCAAGCCAGTCATTCTCTGCGGAGACCTCAATGTCGCTCACAACGAAATTGACATAGCAAGACCAGATGCAAATCGCCGAAGCCCCGGCTTTTCTGATGAAGAGCGTGAAGGCATGAACCAGCTTCTTGACGCTGGCTTCATAGACACCTTTCGCTGCCTGCACCCCGATGAACCGAGACACTACTCATGGTGGAGCTACAGGGGTGGCGCCCGTGAGCGAAACGTCGGATGGCGACTTGACTATTTTATAATCTCGGAACGACTTCGCCCTGCGTTGAATGATGCGTTTATTCTCAAAGATGTTATGGGCTCAGATCACTGCCCAGTAGGCATAGAACTGGACCTTTCCAAGCTCTGACTTTCAGTATGAAATCCTATCGTATTCTATTTGTCTGCATGGGCAACATATGCCGTTCACCCGCCGGGGAGGCTGTTCTTCGAAAGCTTGCTGAGGATGAAGCATTAGACGAGCGTCTCGAAATCGACTCCGCTGGTACGATCGGCTTCCACTCAGGCTCGCCACCGGATGGACGCATGCAAGCCGCTGCTGCCAAACGCAGCATTTATACCGGCGGCCATGCACGACAAGTTACCAAGGAAGACCTCGACACATTCGACCGGGTTCTCGCAATGGACAATGACAACCTAAGGGACCTGCTCAGCCTCGCCGAAAGCGAATCGCAACGCGCTACTATTCGATCCTTCTGCGATTATTGTATCGATCATGAAAATAAGGAAGTCCCAGACCCATATTACGGCGGTGCACAAGGATTTGAAATCGTACTCGATTTACTGGAAGATGGATGCAGACAAATTCTTGAAGAAGCTCGAGATGCCTTAGGATGAGGGCTATTTGCCAGGCCATTGAAGAAGCCTCTGGTAAAGGTACAGAGTTTAGGTCTGCATCACCAATAAGTGGTGGGTGCATCAACAACGCCCTGCGCTTAGAAACCTCCTCAGGCACCTATTTCGTAAAAAAAAACCATCCCAGCTTTCTAGCAGCTTTCGAAGCTGAAAGCATTGCTTTAGCTCAGATCGCAGAAACACAAACCATCCGAGTACCTTTGCCAATCTGTTATGGTAGAAATGAGGGCGACAGCTATCTAGTTCTAGAATACATAGGCATGAGCTCTCCCAGGCCTGATAGCCAAGCCGAGGCAGGCCAAAAGCTCGCTGCTATGCACCGAAACTGCGGTGAAGCATTTGGCTGGAACAAAGATAATACTATCGGTGCCACGCGACAGCCAAACCCCTACTCAAATTCGTGGATTGAATTTTACAGGGACCATCGGCTCCAGTTCCAGTTTGAGCTCGCCGCACAAGGCGGCCAAACGTTCCACAATGCCGAGATACTCCTTGAACGCATCGGCGACTTCTTTGAAGGCTATCAGCCTGAACCATCCATTCTTCATGGTGATCTTTGGGGTGGAAACATTGGTTATACGCAAGAAGGTGAGCCTGTCATCTTCGACCCGGCTACCTACTACGGAGACCGCGAGACTGACCTCGCCTTTACTGAAATGTTTGGAGGATTTGGCCCAGATTTTTACAACGCCTACGAATCAACCTGGCCTCGCCATTCCGGACATGAGATTCGAAAGACACTCTACAACCTCTACCACTACCTCAACCACCATAATCTGTTTGGAGGAGGTTACGCCAATACTGCACAATCTATGATCAACCAACTCATATCGTGGGGATAGGCAGATCAACGCTCAAATTATGAAGGAAAGCCTTATACAGAGCCGTCAAAACCCAAAGGTTAAATTCCTTGCTGGTTTGCGCAAGAAGAGAGACCGGGAACAACATGGCTGTTTCCTAATTGAAGGTCGCAAAGAGCTAGAGAACTTCCTAGCCGCCGGACGAACCCTAGATGAGTTATTCCACTGCCCCGAATTCGACAAAAAAGATAAAGGTAAATTTTGGGAGACTGCCAAGGAGTCCAGTGAGCAAAGCTACGAGTTCTCGGCCCATGCTTTCGAAAAGGTTTCGGCCCGAGAAAACCCAGATGGTTGGCTTGGGTTGGCTAAGAGCTGGAAGCCATCAATTGACGACCTTCAGTTGCCAAAAGATCCCCTACTGCTTGTTCTGGAAGGTACTGAAAAGCCAGGTAATCTCGGAGCAATCCTTCGCACAGCAAACGCATATGGGGTGGATGCAGTGCTCTGCAATGAACCCGGAGTAGACCTATTCAACCCCAATGTTATTCGAACCTCACGCGGACTAGTTTTTTCGACAAAAATCGTCATCGCGACCGCACAAGACACTGTCGAATACCTCAAGAAACACAACATTGCTGCGGTTGCAACCATCTGCGAGGGAGGCCAAGTTGTCTGGTCACAAGACCTCAAAGGACCAATAGCCTTCGTGATGGGTAATGAAGCAAATGGCCTCAGCCCCTTTTGGCAGAACCACGCCGACCTACAAGTCTCAATCCCCTCCCCCGGGATGGCCGATTCCCTTAACCTCTCCACTGCAACAGCAGTCTGCCTTTACGAGGTTCTTCGGCAACGAAAAGGGAATCCATAATCTAATTTAAAACCTGAGTATTTCCCACTCATAGGAACCGGTACTGAGCAAGAATGCGGAGCAGCAGAGATGGCGAGTAACAGGACATCGAGCAAAAGATAAACCAAGCACCTCCAGCGGTTCCCCCGAAAAACAAATTCCTATCATTAACAGAACATATTCCGTTGCCAATGTAGGCCAGTTGTCGTTTTCTAATCAAAAAACCAAATCATAGCTAAAGAGCCAATGTCACCCTTAAAACCTCATTATCCCCGGCGCCGCTGAAAAGCAAATTCCCATCATTTGGAAACTGTGCCTGGAACACCATTTTTCTCCTAGCTTACCCCATTTTGGTGTATCATGAAACCCTTTAAGGCAACACTTGCGGCGCTCACCACGCTCGCCCTGAATGCCTCCACA
>CAJWWL010000003.1 GCA_913048125.1 uncultured Opitutia bacterium
CGTCTGGGGCGACGATGGTCACAGTGGTCGTCATGGTGGTGCAATCTTTCCGTAGTCTGCCCAATGGATTTTCTCTGATACTGGGATGGAAGAGAACCCTTCTAAGGAAAAAGAGGTTCAAGAATTTGAGTTAGGTGAGGATTCAAAACGTCATCCCGGGGTTCCTAAAGGCAGTGTCACAAGACACATCCACGAAAGTAAGATTTTTAAGGATACACGCCGAGAGTACTTCTTGTATGTCCCTGCGCAATACAAGGCTGATCAACCAGCTTGCGTCATGGTTTTTCAGGATGGACATGCCTTCGTTAAGGAGGACGGTGACATTCGTGCTCCCATTGTGTTTGATAATCTAATTGCGAAAGGGGATTTGCCTGTAACGATCGGCATATTTCTCAACCCTGGTCATCGTGGTGAGAAGTTTCCGGAGAGCCGTTGGAAATCGAACAATCGGAGTTACGAGTACGATTCTCTGGGGGATGGATACGCTCGATTTCTGCTGGAAGAAATTTTGCCGTCAGTTAGCAAGAAGTACAACCTCTCGGACAAAGCCGAAGATCGTGCCATCTGTGGTGCTAGTTCGGGAGGTATCTGTGCGTTCACAGTGGCTTGGGAGCGTCCGGATGCCTTCTCCAAAGTTTTCAGTATGATCGGGAGTTTTACCAATATTCGAGGCGGTCATGTTTATCCAAGTTGGATTCGCAAGACTGCGCCCAAGCCTATTCGTGTTTACTTGCAGGGTGGCGAAAACGATCTGGATAATATTCATGGTCATTGGCCCCTTGCCAATTTACAAATGGCTGCTGCACTTAGCTACATGGGCTATCAACATAAGTTTGTATACGGTAAGGGTAAACACAATCTCAAGCATGGTGGTGTTCTCCTTCCTGAAGCCCTGCGCTGGCTTTGGGCAGAATAGTTTTTCAATGTCCAATTTACGTAGATTACAAGTTATTGATTCACATACGGGCGGTGAACCCACACGGGTTGTTGTAGGGGGTGCGCCTGAATTTGCTGGTAGGACACCCAGCGAAATACGAGAGCTTTTGCAAAGTGATCATGACTGGGTCAGATCCGCTTGTATCCTTGAGCCCCGTGGTCATGAGGCAATTGTGGGTGCTTACCTATCAGAGCCTACTCTTGATGACTGTGTGGCTGGAGTCCTGTTTTTCAATAACGTAGGCTACCTCAATGGTTGTGTGCATGGTACGATTGGGCTTGCTGTGACCTTGGCTCATCTCGGACGTATCGGTCCTGGCGTCCATAAGGTTGAGGCACCAACTGGAGTGCTTTCCGTAGAAGTCACTGGTCATGGCGAGGTCACGGTTCAAAATGTCCGTAGTTATCGCTATCAAAAAAATGTTCCAGTGCATGTCCCTGGATATGCTGAGGTACTTGGTGATATTGCTTGGGGTGGCAATTGGTTCTTCCTTGTCGAGGCTGGTACACATATCGACATCAATATCACCAATCTCGACAAACTAACTCAGTTCTCCGAAGCAATTCGTGATTCTTTAGTCAAGGCTGGCATCACAGGAGAGGATGGGGGCGAGATTGACCATATTGAAGTCTTTGGACCGCCGATGAATCCTGCACAGGCTGATAGCAAAAACTTTGTCCTCTGTCCGGGGGGCGCCTATGATCGTTCTCCTTGTGGTACTGGTACGAGTGCAAAGTTAGCATGCCTGCATGCTGATGGTAAGCTACGTCCCGGGGACATCTGGCGTCAGGCTGGAATCTTGGATACTGTTTTTATCGGCTCCATCGAAGAATCTGCCAAAGGAGGAATCTTACCGACCATAAAAGGTAGTGCATTCATCACCGCTGAGTCTGAACTTATCATCGACGATGCTGACCCCTTCCAGCATGGGATCGTCTGATTCGAGACTTTATTGCTTCATTGGAAAGACGACTTTTTTCCTCCAAGAAACAGTATTCCTCTAGATGAACTCAGATTCTCAGCGTGTGCTCATAATCGGTGGCGGAATCATTGGCCTATGTTCAGCCTGGTACCTATCCAAGGCTGGATATAAGGTTGTCATACTCGACCGTGACTCCACTCACCGTGAATCATGTTCTGATGAAAATGCGGGCATGATCGTTCCCAGTCACTTTATCCCTTTGGCCGCGCCGGGCGTAATTGGGCAAGGTCTGCGATGGATGCTAAATCCCAGAAGTCCTTTCTATCTTCGCCCTCGTCTCGATCTGGAATTATGGCGCTGGTGCTGGCAGTTTTTCCGATGTTCCAACAAGGCCAATGTAATTAAGCAAAGACAGTTGCTGGCTGACTTAAGTCTCAAGAGTCGAGAACTTATTATCTCGATGGGGGAGGAACTGGAAGTTGAAATCGTAAAGCGTGGGCTTGTGATGTACTGCCGTACGCATGAGGGTTTGGAGGATGAGTCTGCGGTCGCAGAGATGGCCAGATTAGTCGGGATAGAAACTGAGATTTGCTCTCCTGAGCGCATACGTGAACTGGATCCTGATGCCACGATGGATGTGGTAGGTGGAGTTTGGTTTCCGCAAGATTGTCACCTCGATCCAACTCTGCTTTTGTCTGCACTTAGAAATTCAATCACAATTCGGGGAGGAGAGTTCGTACATGCAGATGCTATTCGTTTCAACCGAGTTGGTGCTCGAGTACATAGTGTGGAAGTGGCAAGCGGTGAAGATTTTGCTGCGGACCATTTTGTCATTGCATGTGGTGCATGGTCGCCTGAGTTAGCACGTGAGTTCAATTTGAGAATGCCTATGCAGGGAGGCAAGGGATACTCCATGACTTTGGAGAAACCGGCGGAGTTGCCTCGTGTCTGCTCGTTGCTCAAGGAGGGCCGGGTGGCAGTGACTCCTATGGGTGAAAAGCTCAGGGTGGCTGGCACAATGGAGATTTGTGGTCGGGATCTCTCCGTGAATGAGCAAAGAGTTCAGGGGATCATCGATTCATTCTGTCAATTCTTCCCCGCCTTTGATTCCGCTCATTTTAAGGGTTTGGAGGTCTGGTCGGGACTACGTCCATGCACTCCTGATGGGATGCCATACGTGGGCAAGGTCCCTTCAGTCGACAACACCATCGTTGCGACAGGTCACTCTATGCTGGGATTGAGCCTAGGGGCAGTTTCAGGGAGACTGGTCGCGGATCAGATAAACAACTCTGATTCCTTGCCTTTAGACATTACAAATCTCGATCCAGCAAGATTTGCCTAATCTCTTCTGTACCCGAGATTCCTTCAGCAGTGAGAGCCTTCAGGTACAAGCCATCTGTGAAAAGTCTGAGACTATTTCACTGTGATGGTGATCTTCTCGGATACAACCGGCTTATCGTGCGGGATGTGTGCAAAGTCTGCGAAGACGAGCTGCAGGGTATGTTTGCCGGGTTTGAGTTCTAGCATGGTCTCAGTTTGGCCAAGGCCGAAGTGCTTTAGCTTATCGCTGGCGGCAAGCGGCTGGTCCATCGGAGGAAGCTTTTCCATGTCGATGAGTAAGTGGTGGTGTCCTGTGTTGGCTGGTGCTTTACCGTCGGGTCCGACAATGCCTGCGGGGCAAACGCCCATACCCTTGAGACCAAAAACAACTTTGAACTTGGTCTTTACTGTTTTGCCGTCCTTGGGAGATATGATATAAGTCTTGGCTCCTTTAGGAGATGGAGAACGGGGAAGCTTGGGCTCATCTTTTGCGTTGGAAATCAAGCCCGATAGAAACAGTGAGGTGATAAGAATTATTATTTTGTTCATTTGATAAGAGAGGTTTGCTTAGGTGATTTATAATGGGACATGAAGATTTGCTTTAAGACAACTTTGTCTAGTTCAGCTTGATGGGCTTGCCGTAAATTTGCATTTCATGAATGGACCAGTAGAGGCTAGGTGCTGAGCCTGTTTGCATGATTTTTAGATACTTTGCTTGTGTTGAGGGAAAAATGATATCCGTCAAGGGATGGCGTCCCGCACCTTTACTGATCGGACTCGACCACTTTTTCCCATCTAAGGAAGCCTGCACTTCATAGCCTCGAGGATAATCTCTAGAGGATCCTGCAGAGTCGAGTAGGATACGATTTACAGTCGAGGTTTCTGGTAGTTCAACTTGGAACCACATTCCGGGTACCTGAGAAGTTCCTGTATCGAAGCGGGAACGTCCGTTGCCATCCACGACGTTCTTGGCAGCACCCGAGTTGTGACTAGCGGCGAATTTCCACTCACTGCGATTTGTGAGCAAGGGCGGTTCGAGTTCTTCAAGTTCTGCTTCTGTCCATGGCAGTTTGCGCTCAAGAGACTCTTTGCGAATAGCGGCTACAAATTCCTTGGAGATGGGCCCTCCTTTGTTACCGAAACTATTACGGATATAGGTGGAGACTGCGGCGATCCACTCGTCGTCGTTGGCGGCGAGCGGAAGCATCTGTCCCGGATAGGTCTTACCATCAAGTGGCCCAGTCAGACCGTGTAGAATAGTGCGCACAAGACTTCCGCCAGACCCTAGGACACGACCTGAGCCTGGTAGAGGTGGGCCTAGGGTAACCTTAGGTTGGCCTGCCATGGGCGTTCCCTTACCATCTCCACCGTGGCAGGCATAGCAGAGTTGCTTGTAGATGACAGAGCCTTGCTCCATCTGTTTTGCATAAAGCGCATCGCGGCGGCGTTGCTCGGCGAGACGGGCACGTTCGATGGCGAGGGAGGCGCGGTTGCTGGCAATACGCTTCAGGATGGGTTTGTCACCGTGGGCTTGGAGAAGAGAATTTTCAATGCTAGCGAGAGCTTCTGATCCCGCTGTTCCACCACTGTATGCAATCGAATTAATGACCTGGATGGCGACATCTGCATCCTTCTCTTTCTTGAGTTTGCCTAGGGCGGAGATGATGGTTGTATCTCTGTCTGTAAGATGAGGTTCGCTGACCCGGATGGCGGCTTGGCGGACGCGCGGGTCGGCGTCCATGATTGCCTCGGCAAGAAGTCCGGGCTTGGCGGCTTCCAGTCCTTCAAGAGTCCAGAGTGCGTGAACTCGACCCAGCGGAGATTCGTTTTGGCGGACAATCTTTTCTAGGTCGGGAACGACCGATTTGCCGTTCTCCCGCAAGATAATGAGCTTTTGCGCAGTGTCGCGCCACCATCCGTTTGGGTGCGAGAGGTGAGTGACAAGCTCAGCCGTGGACTCGTTGAGCATATTAGGCTTGGGACCGGGCTTGAAGGTTTTGTGGACGAGGCGGTAGATACGTCCTTTGCCTACATTTTTATCTAGTCCCCACTGATCGATGATGCCGCGCAGGTAACTGCCTCGGCGAGTCCAGTTACCCTGCTGAATGATGCCGCGATGCATATCAATAAAGAACATGGAGCCGTCTGGTGCTGTCTCGGCCCCAAGTGGACGAAAGTTGATATCCTTTGCGCGTATGAACTCACTGCCTGGATTGGCATTACTTAGTACGGTAAGGCCGTTCTCCCGGGTTACATTGGCTCGGCGAATCAGACGGCCCACGGGTTCTGGGATGAACAGATTTCCGTGAAGTTCCTTGGGAAGACGATCTCCCCTGTAGATTCCTTGTCCTGCGCAACCAGTGAAGGCATTAAGCCCTCCATGGGAACCGACTCTGCGACGACCACCTTGGACGTCTGGCACTGCAGCTATTGGATAGACGCGTCGAAAGTCGGGAGTGGTTTGGCCAGAAGCGTCAAACATGCCATAGATGGGTGGTTGCTGGAAGAAGAAAGCAGGGTTCTCTCCTCCGCCGGTAGAGTAGTAGACGCGGCCCTCATTGTCGCTGGTCAACCCCCATTGACCGCCACCGCGTGGTAGTTGCTCTTTGCGAAATGTGCCATCGGTGTAGCGGTAGCGCACGTTCTGATAGGTGATGTAAATCCAATTATCCAAATTCCAGATTAGCCCGCTGGGTTGGTGTTCCATGTTGCCGCCTCGTCGACCACCTTCAAAAATCTTTACCTTTTCATCAGCGACTCCATCCCCGTCGGAGTCACGGTAGTTCCATAGATCTAAGGTATTTGTGACGCCGACCATCACGCGATCGTCCAATGGAAGTACCATGCGCGGAAGAAGTAGATTATCGATAAAAACAGTGCTCTTATCGTAGTTTCCATCTCCATTGGTGTCTTCATGTCTACTGATGCGACTATTGGGGGCTTGCTCGTCGGTGGCGTCGGCGGTCTGCATGTAGGTGAGCATCTCTACCACGTATAGTACGCCATTGCCATCCCATGCGAGGGCCACCGGTTCCTCTACCTGTGGTTCGCTGAGGACAAGTTCGAGTGCGTAACCATCCGGCAATTCGATGGACTTTAGGGCCTCTTCCTTGGATAGAAAGCCACGTTGGTAGATTTCTTCTCCAATAGCCGAGTAAACCTGAAAGGAAAGAAGTAAGATTGCGCCAAGGATGATTCTGTTCATGAGCTTTGTCGTAGGTATGGAAATCAGAAGTCGATAGATAATGTGCCGAATTATTGAACTGAGACTAAGTGGATGTTAAGCTTGAGGGACAAATCTACATTGGTCTTGGGCTAGTGGAATTACTATTTTTTTTCTGTGCTGGTTTCCTCTTCGCTTTTAACTTTCGGGATCTTGAGCCAGAGCCAGGTTGTTTCGTTGATGAGATAGTCTCCCCGGCTTTCGCTAGTCTGGAATGATCGGGTAACGGTTTGCTCAAATGCCTTTTCATGGGTTTCCGATATATGGATTTGAAAAGGGTGGTTACCTTTGGGGGTATCTTTGTGGATGGTGAGAGATACGGTTGCTTCCTTGGTGTCCTCGGCAATATCAAGGCCTTCTGCGCAGATTGGTTCAGGGAGTCCACTCAGCTTTACTTTGAGTGGTTGCTTGTGGCCGTTTTTTCGGTTAAGGTTAATCTTGATCTCCAACTTTTTTTCGAGTTTAGCCTCGTGGATGTCTTTTGCTATGGTGGGTTCGAAAGAAGGTTTTGGTTCATTTATTGAGAGCCTGTAATTGTAGTTTTCACCTGCGTTTCCATAGCGTTCTCGAATTTTGAGAGTGTACGGGGTGTCAGTCCCAGACTTTAGAAGATAACCTGCATCGGGGCTGTTGCGGTCTTCATCATCGACTTCTTTGATAAGCTTTTCGCCATTGTAAACTTCCAGAACAGTGTCGGTGGGAAATTGAAGTGAATGTGCTTCTACATGTATGTGGGCTGACGTTCCCTTTGATACTTTGACTTTGTAAGTGTCGGTTTCGTCTGGGAGTTTGAAGATTCCCGCGAGAGAACTTGGGACATTTAGAACTTTTGTAGGGGATAGTTCGGCATGCTCGGCGCTGGGTGGGGGAGAACTCGGCTTGCCGAGGCTCAGTTTTAGGCGATAGACCGAATTTTCGTCGCCTGCATATTGGATGCTTGTTGAGGCTTTTGATGTGACGGCAAGGACTTGTAAGGTATGCATTCCATTTTGGCGAGCGGTGTAGACGAGGTGTGGGTCTAGGTTGTGTGTGTCGCTGGCAACCGCTAATTCATACCCGCGAGGGTCAAGGATGTGGAGGAATGCATCGATAGGGGAATATAGGCTATAGCCGTCGAGCTTTGCTGATAGAGTCTCTCCTTTTTTAAGATGAAACTGAAAGAAGTCGGTATCGCCTTTCTTCTGAAGACGGCCGTTGATCAGGGCTGGAATTTTCTCAATTTTCTGCGCCTCAGCTAGGTGATTGTTTGGTTCGGATTCGAGAGTTTCCTCTTGCTGGGAAATGACAAATGTATGGGCGATAGAGATTCCTTTTTGTCCCAGAAGCCTAACAAGCACTGGCCCTGGTTGAGCATCCTTTGCAATTGTGATCTTCAATTGTCCGGATTTTTCAAGAGCTTCAATCGTGAGACCTTTGCGTGAAACCCAGAAATCTGGCGGCCAATCTTCGTGTTTCCCTGTAGCAAGAACCTCAATGGTGGTACCAGTTTGTCCACCTGGCGGGTGAAGTGCCGACGTCGCTGAAAGAAATGGAAGCAGGCTCGCGCCAAAGGTAAGGATTGCCCGCATCCTATACAGGTTATTTAAGCAAAGAGCTCCTTGATCAGACGCCCGTTATCGATGAGCTGTACAGGGCGTCCAGCCGGCGTGTGCAGAATCTGGTTAGGGTCGATGCCCATCTTGGTGTACAGACTGGCTGCGAAGTCTTCCGGAGAATAGACGTTGTCGTTTGCATAGTATCCTTTGACATCGGTAGCACCAACAATCTGGCCACCAGGAATGCCAGCGCCAGCCATCAGTACGCTCATGGCAAAAGACCAGTGGTCACGTCCACCTCGGTCATTGATTTTTGGTGTGCGTCCAAATTCACCGAGGCATATCACTAGGGTGTTGTCTAGAGATCCCCGTTCATGGAGGTCCTCAATTAGGGCACTTAACCCTTGGTCGACTGGTGGGAGTGCTTTATCTTTAAGACTAGGAAATATGTTGGTGTGATGGTCCCAGCCACCACTGTAAACCGTAACGAAAGGTACTCCAACCTCAGTCATACGTCTTGCTAATAGAAGCCGTTGGCCGAAACCATTGCGACCATAACGTTCGCGAGTCTTTTCCGGTTCCCGGGAAATATCAAAAGCTTCCTGTGCTGGCTTCGAGTAGACAAGTTCGTAACTTTGGCGATAGAATTCATCGATGCTTACAGCAGGATCCGCTGCAACCTTGTCCTGAATGCGTTCCAGATTGTCCAGCGTGGCCCGCAGTTCTCGTCGATTTTCTGCTCGTGGGTCTGCGATGACATCAGGTATGCTGACGTCTCGCACTTTGAAGGAAGAGCTATTCGGATCGTTTGAAAGAACGAAGGGCGCATAGGGGGCTCCAAGAAAGTTTGGCCCGCCGGAACGAGACATTCGAGGCATCGAGACATAGCCGGGTAAGCCGTTGCGCAAGTTGCGTTCTTTGGAAACAACTGAGCCCAAAGAGGGGTGGAAAGTGACATGTGCGCCGCATCCCACAGGCACAGGAGTCGGGCGGCCAGTCATGAGGTAGTGATTGCCCGCGCCGTGATTGTTCTGTTTGTGGGCAATAGACCTAACGACAGTGTATTTATCCAATGACTTTGCCAACTGGGGAACTAGTTCGCAGAAGTGAACACCCGGCACAGATGTCTTTACCGTACCAAATTCCCCACGAATCCCATCTGGGGCTTCGGGCTTTGGGTCGAAGGTTTCGTAGTGGCTTGGGCCACCGTCAAGCCACACTAAAATACAACGTGTGTCGTTAGCGGTTTTGCTTGGATTGCCTGAGGCCTCTGCACGAAGATTCAGCAACTGTGGGAGAGTCAATCCACCGAGGGAGGAGAGGCCCACTTGAAGGAAGTCACGCCTTGTAGTGCCGTTGCAATTACTGTGCATGGATTTATCTTACTATCCTAAGAATATTCGAAGCGAGACTTTTTACGACATCATTATCCTTCAATGATTAAGCATGAACTCGGCGGTATTTAGGAGCGCCCAAATCAGATCTTCTGTAGCTGTTTGGCGTGTGGCGTCCTTTGAGGCGAAGGATGCAATGGCTGCTTCCTGTTCCTTCTCAGTAGGCAGACGAGAGAAGGCTGCGAGATATATCTCCTCAACAATATGTTCGGTTGAAAGGTCGCTCTTGGCTAGTTTTGTCGCCCGACTGGCACCAAGGGCAATACGGTCTATGAGTTTACTGGAGTTGGCGAGGTGGAGTGCTTGCGTGATGGTTGGAGCGGGGTCGCGCTCACAGGGACACTCCGCGCTAGAGTCGGGCCTTCCAAAGGTATCGAGGAAAACAGAGGGCATGGTGGTGTTCCAGACGTGCATGGCACGAGAGCGAGCAGGAAGACCTTGGAAGTCGGCAGCAATGTCTGTGACGGAAGTGACCGCATCGGCCATGACCTCGGCGCGCAGTCTGCGACGTAAGGATCGGCTGAAGTTTCTGTGGTCGCCTGAATTGGTTGCATTGGGTAAGCTTGAGCTCTGGTATGTCCGGGAATGCAGGATGCGACGCATGAGATGCTTAAGGTCATATCCGTTTTCTACAAAATCTTTGGCAAGCCAGTCCAGAAGGAGAGCGTTGCTAGGTGGGTTCGATTCCCTAAAGTCGTCTACAGGTTCTACAATTCCAATACCAAAGTAAGCCGCCCAGATACGATTCACTATTGCTTTGGCGAAGTAGGGGTTGTCTTTTTCTAGCATCCACTCAACGAGTGCGGTTCTAGGGTCTTTGGAGTCTGCTATGGTGAGTGTATGGCCGCCCGGTGGTGTAGGCTTCATTACGGCGTCAGTGACTGGGTGTTTGACTGTGCCGCCTGGTTGGAACCACCAGTACTCGGGTTCGCCGGAGATGGGCGCGGATATTCCTTGCCCTTTTCGCTTCATGGATCCGAAGAATGCTGCAAGTTGATAGTAGTCGTCTTGTCCCCACTTCTCGCTGGGGTGGTGGTGGCATTGAGCACATTCAAGGCGGACACCCAGAAATATTCGGCTGGCAAATGCCCCTGCTGTGTGGGGTTCACGCTTGTCGCGGAAAAAAGCCACAGGGCCATACTTATGAGAACTTCCTGTTGCAGTGAGTAGTTCACTGACAAAGGTATCCCAAGGCGTATTTTCACGTAGTTTCCGTCTTACCCAGCGGTCAAGAAGATAGACGGGTTTCACCCCAACGCGCTGAGTGTTTGGACGAAGTAGGTCGTTGAAGCGTGTCGCCCAGTAGTCGGCCCAGTCGGGATTATTGAGGAGTTTTTCAATGTAGTGCTTACGCTTGTCTACGGAGGTGTCCTTGAGGAATTTGCGGGCGGTCTCGGGATGGGGGAGTCGACCGATGGTATCCAGGGTGGCGCGGCGTAAGAACTCACTGTCTGAACACTTGTCAGATATCAGAAGCCCTAGTTGTTTGTGTCTGTCATAGTTGTGTCGATCGATTGGATTGCTGATGAGCAAGTTCTCGTAGGATGCTGGTGGAAGGTTTGTCTCGCTGGGAATGGCGACTCTAGCCACTTCTACAGCATCCATGTATCGGACGATAAGTGCGCTTTCGCCTGATTGGTTACCTAGTGTGGCATGGCCGTTTTCATCGATTGAAGCGATGCCTAGATCATTGCTCTGGTAGTGGGCAAGGTGCGTCACATCGCGAGTTGACCCGTCGGAATAGTGAGCCTTTGCATTCAGGCTGACCTTAGCTCCTTTCAAATATGTGCCTTCCTTGGGGGAGACTGATAGACGTTCAAGTTTGGGCTCGTCTTTCTGACCGTAGGGCGTTCCTTGGGCAATCCAGTCGTGAATAATTTGGTAGAATTCAGAATCCGGCTTGATACGTTGGCCTCCTTCATGACTGATGCTCTCTGTTGCCTTTCGGAGCAGTAGACTCTGCGCTGGTGCATCGGGCATAGTGCGGCGACCGCGACCTGCAAACGCTAAGGCATGATGGTCAGTCTTGGGATCATAGGAGAAGATAGAAAGCTGAAAGCCATTTTGGCCTCCGGATTTGGCGTGGCAACTACCGTCGGCACAGCCAGCTCGCGTTAGGATTGGGAGGATGTCATTTCGGAAGCTTAGTGTATTGGCTTTTTTGATCGGCTCCTTGATTGCATTATCTTTGGGCACTTGTGGCTGCCAGTTTTTTCCAGAGGAGTCTAGGAAGTGAAGCTGACCATCACCATCGGTCATCAAGATGCGTTTGTATTCAGATGACCAAGCTATGGCGTCATATCCATACTTGCCGACCGAAGACCATGCCCTTTCTTTGGCGCCAGTGGAGGTTTGTTTGCCCTCATGGTTTACGAGTGAAGTGTAGAGGCGAGGTGTGTTGTCATCTGATATCGTGACGATCCAGTCATCAGTTTGCTCGGGCTTTTCCTTGTTGGGGTCTAGGGTCCAGACTATTCCAGTAGCATCGGCCTTTGCATTCCGAGCAGAAAAAGTGATGTCTTCATTGAGAGTTTTGGGGTTCCATATCTTCACCGATCGGTCGGCGCTGGTTGTGGCGATTCGCTGGCTATCTGGACTGAAGGTGGCTGCCAGTACATAGCCAGTATGTCCTTCCAAGTTGCCAACTGGTTGTAGTGTGTCGGCGTTCCAAAGTCGGGTCAATTTATCGGCGCTTGAGCTTGCGAGGAGTTTTCCGTCAGCACTGGCGGTAAGAGCAAAAATGGAGTCGGTGTGGGCTCTTATGCTTTTTACATGGGTCCAACCAAGGGGGCGTATAATGTGGAGTTGTCCAAGTTGGGTGGGTAGGCTATCTGCGATGATGAGTCGTTGTCCTTCATTCAAGAAGGTCAAGGCTGTGATACTACCGGTGAGTTTATCCTCGATTGTAGTTTCGATTTGTCCTGTCTCAATATTCCAAATGTTGACCTTGCGGAAGCTTCCTCCTGCGAGAACTTTGCCATCTGGGCTCCATGCCAGTGAATGGATGGGTCCTTGATCGGTGATAAACTGGTGTATCGGGGTGATCCCTTTTTCCTCGATCCTTCGGATATCTACGGTTCTGCCTCTGGATACAGCAAAGGTCTTGCCATCCTGCGCCATGGCAAGGGCGTGGGATGGTTGGTGGAAGGGTGAAGGTTGGTCCCAATCAATAGGATTGAGATCGGGCACGGCTTTAAGGATGGCGGCGTCCCATTTGAGTCCTTTAGCTATCCATTGGCTAAGGCTGGATATGTCTGTTTTCGAAAGTTGCTTCTTGGGAGGCATGTGTGGGTCTGCATCTTTTTGGAGAAGCTTAATGAGGAGACTTTCTTCCGGTTTTTCCAAATTTATGGCTTTGCCGGTTTCGCCACCTTTTAGAATTCCTTGGCGCGTGGAGAGTAGAAGTCCCCCCTTACGTTTTTCTTCCGAGTGACAACTTATGCAGTTGTCTCGAATGATAGCGAGGGGTTCTGCCACCATGGCTTGAGCGAATAGGCTGCCTAGTATCCAGAATTTGCCTAATCGATTCATATCAATCTTTAACGTATCGCTTTTAAATAGAGCCCGAAAAACTTTAACGAACCAAGTTGACTACGTTTTGAGGTGTGCCTTTCAGAAAAGCCTTAACATTTGCTACGACGGTATTCATTAAGCGGGTTCGAGCCGCCTGCGTAGCCCATGCGATGTGGGGAGTGATGATACAATTTGGGATTCCGATCAGTGGATTGTCATTAGTGGCAGGTTCGATACTTAGCACGTCTAATCCCGCACCAGCAATTTGACCAGTTTTCAAGGCCTTAGCTAGAGCGCCTTCTTCGATAAGTGGTCCGCGGCTGGTGTTAATCAGGAAGGCAGTTGTTTTCATCATTGCGAGTGCCTCAGCGTTGATGAATTTCTCATTTTTTGCAGTAAGCGGGCAGTGAAGGCTAACGAAGTCGCTTTCCTCGAGAATTTTATTGATTGAGGCTGTGGAGATACCCTCTTCCAGTTCGCCACGCCCTTCTAGGGATGGACTGTAGACCAGTAGTTTCATGCCGAAACTTCTAGCGATGCGGCCAACCTGTTTTCCGATGCTACCGTAGCCAATGATGCCTAGTGTTCGCCCTTCCAGTTCGATCAGCGGGTAGTCCCAGAAGCAAAAGTCTGGGCATTCATTCCATCGCTGGTTATCGACGGCTGTTCCGTGATGGGCGACACGTTGGGTGAGGTTTAAAATGTGCGCAAACGTCATCTGTGCGACTGACGCAGAACCGTAGTCCGGCACGTTTGTGACCGCTATGTTCTTCTCTGATGCCGCCTCGACATTCACGATATTGAAGCCAGTTGCTGTGACGCCAATATATTCAAGGGCATCTAGTTTGGCGATTGATTCACGGGAGAGGGGTGCTTTGTTGGTGAGGACAATTTTGGCTCCCTGAGCACGCTCAATTACTTCTTTGGGTGAAGAGCGTTCGTAAACCTCGCAGGTGCCAAGGGTTTCAAGTTCTCCCCAGTTTAGGTCTCCGGGGTTAAGGGTGTATCCATCGAGGACTACGATTTTTATTTTATCAGTTGGCATTATTTAGCTGAATTTCATCGAGAAGAGACCAAGCTGGTTCGAAGTCACCTCCGTAACCTGTCTCAAGAATGCGATCCACATTTATAGCTCCATTTTCGATTCGTAAATGGGGGCAACCGGTGTCGCTGTTGACATAGAGTTCAGGATAGTTTTCCAAAGCCCAGCGAGATTCTTCTAGTTCTAGGAACTCCAGGCCCTTTACGAAATGATGGCCGTTTCGTTCCGTATGGCTAATTCCCAATGTTCCGGCAACGCATAGATCCTGATGCAGGGGAAGGACAGGAAGGTTTGTTAGATCTTCACTGGAAAGGTAGAGAGGGTTCTCTGGCGATTGTGAATTGTGTCTCTGGATAATCTCAAAGTTCTTCAACGTACGGAATGGACCCTTACAGTTCTTGGCGCTGACGCCTCGATAACCGAGGGTTATGGCTTTCTCAAAAGCGTCGTCGGTGCCGTTGGACTCATCAATAATTACAGGGATTCGCGAATTCATTCGATGAAGTTCTTCGGCCAGATCTTCTTTCAGAGCGTTGTCACGGTGAAGTGGTTGTTCGATCCAAAGTACTTGTTTGCGTAACGTAGCCAAAGCTTGGTCGCCTTCATATTCATCAAGAAAGCTAAGGAAATCTACTGGGGTGTGGAAGGCTTCGTTGGCATCGATGGTCACTTGATAGTTTCCGATCCCCAGTTTTTTATTTAAAATTACCGAGACTTCTCGAAGGCGTGCCAATACAGCCTCTGTATCGGCAGATATCTTAAGCTTGAACCAACGTATTCCATATTCATCGATGACTTCCTCCAAAGATTGGGGAAGTCCGTCCTTCAGAGGATCTGACAATTCGCTGTTTTGCAAGGCGTCAACGAGACCTAGTGTGTGGCGTACATTTAAGCTCTTTGGTGGCGTTTCGGGTAGTAGGGTGGGTAGTTCAGGACCAAGACCGAGAGAGTTTGTGGTGATGGCCCCCCGAATACCTTGGTCGGTTGCTCGGCATACAGCATCTATAACTGCGCTATCTAGGAGGGCGCATCCGAATCCTGCAGTCAAGTCGTTGAAGCGCTTATTGGTATTGATTCGACGGGTTTCGTTTTCAATTTCTTGGTGTAGGTTCCAAGCTGGGGCACCATCGTGCGATTGATATAATCTCGCTGCCTGAGCGATTGAATCCTCCAGTGCACGCTGGCGCTCCTCGAAACTCTTTTCTGGGTTTTTCTCAAACCACATTGGAGAGAAGATAGTGGCACCAATTCCTGGGATAGAGGTACCGTGCTCGTCTTCGACAATCGTTCGAAGCAGAGCGCATTCCAGATATTCAATCTTGGCATTACCAAAGTGGAAGGGCATCCGTAATGAGGCTGGGCGTGAGTATAGCCGAACCTCCCGAACTTTTACCTTTTTTGGAGCATCCATAGCGAAGGATTTCTAGTTTTCTAGTTTTGTTTGTTAGGTCAAACTGAGAGTTGGTCTGCACTTTACAACTCATAGAGGATAACGAGGATACACCAACAGATGAACATTGAGATTCCTGAATTTAGCGACGTTCTTTCTCTTGAGGCACACTTATCTGAACCAGGGGATGCCTTGGTTTCTGACTTTTCTGAATTGTCTGGAGATATCCTCGTTCTTGGAGCGGGAGGGAAGATGGGACCGACTCTAGCCAAGATGGCTAGAAAGGCTATGGATCGAGCGGGTTGCTCTGCAAAAGTAATTGCCGTCGCTAGGTTTTCAGATTCTGAGGTCAAATTGCGTTTGGAGGCTTCCGGAGTGGAGACTGTTACCTGTGATTTATTGGATACAGACTCGGTGCGCGAGTTACCAGATGCACCTAATGTGCTTTTTATGGCAGGAATGAAATTCGGTGCTTCCGGCAACCCTGCTTTCACATGGGCCATGAATGCCCTTTGCCCAGCTATTGTTGCGGAACGATACTATAATTCCAGAATCGTAGTTTTTTCCTCTGGCAACATTTACCCTTTTGTTAGTGCGGGTACCAAAGGTGCCTCAGAAGATGTACCTACAAGTCCTGTAGGAGAGTATGCTCAATCTGTATTAGCTCGGGAACGTATGTTCGAGTACTTTGCATGTGAAATGGGCACACATATTCTTCAGTATCGCCTCAACTATGCTGTTGAACCTCGTTACGGAATACCCGTTGATCTTGCTTTAAAGATCCTTTCTAACGAACCAATAGATCTTTCTATGGGCTTCGTAAATCTTATCTGGCAGAGAGATGCAAATGAGATCGCTCTTCGCTCTCTCAATCGGGCATCGAATCCTCCAGAAATTCTTAACGTTACCGGTCTTGAAATTCTTTCTGTTCGCGCCCTTGCTGAAAAATTAGGCGAACGGCTGGGACAGGTGCCCATGTTCCTTGGGCATGAAGAGCCTGAAGCCTTGCTGGCAGATGCCTCCAAGTGTGCACAATACTTTGGTGAACCTCCTACTACCGTTGATGCTATGCTGGACGCTGTAGCTAGGTGGGTTCAACAGGGTGGGTCACTACTAGGTAAACCTACCAAATTCCAAGTTCGCGATGGCAACTTTTAAAAAAACTGTCAGAAAAAAATAACCTTTACCTATATATAGTGAACGCATTGCACGAGCGCGCGAGGAACTAGCAAATTTTCACAAAAGCAAACAGATGAATAACCACATGACCAAAAACCAATCCATGAAGTGTAACGACCTGCCTGGGCATTTTTCCCGTCGCGAATTCCTCCATGTTGGCATGATCGGAGGATTGGGTCTGACCCTTCCTGAGTTCTTGAGAATGAAAGCTCATGCGGCTCAGAAGCATTATGATTCTGTGGAAGGCAAAGCCAAGAGTGTTATTCATATCTACCTGCCTGGTGGAATGGCTCACCAAGAGTCTTTCGATCCAAAACCTTATGCGCCCCTAGAATATCGAGGCCCCATGTCTCACATTCCAACCAAGATCACTGGTGAACGTTTTGGGGAGACTTTTAAAGAAACTGCCAAGATTGCGGACAAAATCACGGTATGCCGTTCCATGAGTCATGGTGAGGCCGCTCACGAGCGTGGCACTCACAACATGTTTACAGGCTATCGCCCAAGTCCAGCAATTCAGTTTCCTAGCATGGGCAGTGTGGTTAGCCATGAGTTTGGTTCACGCAAGAGCCTTCCTCCCTATGTCTGTATTCCTAACGTACCCAACGAGTTTGCAGGCAGTGGCTACCTAAGCAGTGCATACGGGCCGTTTGGCCTTGGTAGTGATCCAGCCTCGGATGGTTTCTCTGTGCGAGATCTTGGCTTACCCAAAGACATCTCACTTGGACGCTTCGATCGGCGCAAGAGCATACTCAACACAGTTGATGATCATTTTCGAAAGATGGAGAAGTCCGACAAGCTAAGCGCCATGGACAGTTTCTACAGCGACGCTTATCAGCTCATCAGTTCTAAAGAAGCTCGCGAAGCTTTCGACATCAACAAGGAAGATGCCAAGTTACGCGAACGTTACGGTCAGAATCAGGCTGGTCAGCGTATGCTTCTTGCCCGCCGTCTCGTCGAGGCTGGTGTTCGTTTCGTTTCTCTTACATACGGAGGTTGGGACCACCACCAAAATATTGAAGCGGCTTTTCAGCGGCAAGGACCCGACTTGGATAAGGCTTTTGCGTCTCTTATCACCGATCTTGATGATCGTGGACTGCTTGACGAGACGCTTGTCATGATCTCTTCCGAATTTGGTCGCACACCCAAGATCAACGCGAACAATGGTCGTGACCACTGGCCACGAGTTTTTAGTGTCGTATTGGCAGGTGGAGGGATCAAGCGAGGCAGCATCTACGGATCTTCAGATGCTTTTGCAGCAATGCCTGAGGATGATCCACTATCTGTGGAAGATTTAGCAACCACTGTCTACAACCAACTGGGTATTGTTGCCGATAAGGAATTAATGGCTCCGGGTGACCGACCAATGGAAATCGTAGATGGCGGAAAGGTCGTCAAGGAACTGCTCGCCTAGGACACCGGATGTTCCGGAATTACAAGCTTTGGAGTCCACAAGACTTTTTGGCCGTTAAACCCTTAGCTACTAAGCCACAATGACTCGCTTGCTACCGAATCTGCTTCTCTTTTTATTTAGCGTAACCGCCAGCCTTGATGCGGCTTCTCCTATCCTTTCTCGTATCCTACCGAGAGGTGGTCAGCAGGGGAGTACGGTTGAGATGGTCTTTACCGGTCAGCGGCTAAATGATATCCACCAAGTACTTTTCTACACCCCCGGGTTTTCGGTTGAAAAGGTAGTTGGGGACGAGAAGAACGCCAACCGAGCAACCGCAACTGTAACGATTGCTCCAGACTGTAAGCTTGGTGAGCACAAGTTGCGTATTGTCACACGAACTGGCTTGAGTACTCTCAGCACTTTCTGGGTTGGGCCCTATGAAACGGTTTTGGAGGTTGAGCCCAATAGCGACTTTTCAAGTCCTCAGGTCATTGCAATAAATCGTACTGTTGAAGGGCGAGTAGACAATGAAGACGTGGATTACTATGCCGTTGAAGCAAAGAAAGGTCAGCGATTGAGCGTAGAGGTTGAAGGTATTCGCCTAGGAGGTCAGAATAACGTTATCTTTGATCCTTACGTTGCCATTTTAAACAGCAAACGCTTCGAGCAGGCTGCTGCCGATGATACGCCTCTGCTCTTACAGGACTGCTTTGTCTCAATTGTTGTTCCAGAGGACGGCACCTACTGGGTAGAAGTTCGCGATAGCTCCTACGCTGGGAACGCCAACAGCAGATATCGTCTCCATATTGGTAACTTTCCTCGTCCTCAGGTTGTCTTTCCTGCTGGTGGTAAAGCAGGTACTGAACTGGAGGTCAGCTTTCTTGGAGACAAGGCAGGCTTGCCGAAAAAGAAGATTCAACTGCCTGCAAAATCAGATCCGGCCTTCGCTCTTCTAGCCGAAGCAGACGGTCAACGTTCGCCTTCTGCCAACCGCTTTCGTGTTAGCGACTTCGCCGATGTCCTAGAAGTTGAGCCCAATGAAAATCGCACCAAGGTTCCCGTTCCAGACGTTACTCCGCCCATGGCCTTTAACGGAATCATACAGGACGAGGAAGATATTGATTACTTCACCTTCATGGGGAAGAAGGGCCAGCGCCTAACATTTACCGCTCATGCACGTTCTCTACGCTCTCCTCTTGATCCTGTCCTGAACGTCTACTTTGGCGAGGGCAAAGAGTTCAAGAATCTGAAGGGAAGCGATGATGTTGGCCGTAACCCTGACAGTAAATTTGATCTAACTCTGCCCGCCGACGGAAAATACTACGTCCGCATCACAGATCATCTTCGCAAAGGCGGTCCTGATTACATCTACCGCATAGAAGCCGAAGCCATGCGCCCAGAGCTCAAGACATTCCTTCCACGCTATGGCAACAACGATACCCAGTCTCGTCAGATGATTCCGGTGGCTCGAGGCAATCGTTATGCTAATGTTATTCAGGTGACCCGTCGCAACATTCGCGCTGAACTAGATTACATCGCTCATAATTTGCCTGCAGGGATTACGATGCATGCAGCACGTCTTCCAGCTAGCATCGATAGATTCCCTGTCGTATTTGAGGCTGCCCCGGATGCTCCTCTCGGCGGTTCGCTTGTGGACCTCAAGGTACGACAGGTTCTCACCGAAGAAGAGGCTAAACAGGCCAATCGAACTCCGGCAGAAGGGGGCTATGGACATAGTTTCACTCTCGTCCGTGGTCCTAACAACACAGACATGTACATGACCACGGTTGACCGTTTAGCTGTTTCTGTAACCGAAGAGGTTCCTTTCCATATAGAAATCGATAAGCCTGCCACCCCTATCCTTCAAAGGGGTTCCATGAACCTAAAGGTTCGAGCTATCCGAAAGGAGGGTTTCGATGATCCAATAGTTTTGCGAATGCTTTGGAATCCACCGGGCATCGGTTCCCGAGGAACGGTTACCATCCCTAAGGGCAAGAGCGAAGCGAATTATGGCTTAACCGCTAACGGTGGTGCCACTGTTGGGACATGGAAGATTGCTATTCTTGGCGAGGCCGCTGCGCCAGGCGGACAAGTCTTTGCCTCCTCTCGGTTGACTGATCTTGTCATCGAAGAGCCGTATCTAAACATGACCATCGAGATGGCCGCCATCGAGCGCGGAAAAGAAGGAGAGGTATACTGCAAGATTGAAACACTTCGTGAATTTGAAGGTGAGGCAGATATACGACTCGTGGCCCTTCCAGCACTGACCAGTACTGTTCCTCTCAAAATCAATAAGGACACCAAAGAAATTTCCTTTCCCGTTAAGACTGAAATCAAGGCTCGTGCTGCCACCACGAAAAACCTTTTCATTTCCGCCAGCATTCCGGTGGCCGGACACAATCTCAGCCAGACAGTTGCTAGTGGTGGGCAAATCCGCATCGATAACCCACCACCACCTCCGAAAAATCCCACAACAAAGCCTAAAGCATCACCAAAGCCAGCCAAAGTTGTAGCAAAAGCACCGGCTGAAAAACCGAAAAAGCCCCTCAGTCGCTTAGAAAAGCTTCGTCTAATTGCCAAGGAACGTGCCGGGAATTGAACGCAAGACACCAAATTTGATGAGACAAATTACAAAATTCCTTTCCTTCATTTTCATTCTTGGGTGGTCCCACTGGTGCTTTTCTGAGGATGCTCCAAAACCTTCTCAGATTAACCAGTCTGAGCAGAAAGATTCCCCTGAACCAGCTAAGCCTATCGAGGCAGTGAGACCGACTGAGTCTGCTACAGCACTACAGACTAAACCCAGTCCCACTGAGCCGAAACCAACCGATACAAAGCCTGCTGAGGTCGAGAAGCCTGAAACTCCTGCTATCGCCAAACCTGTTGCTGCTGCTCCTGTTGCTCCAGACTTTCATTCTGATATTCGTCCAATTCTTGAAGTGGCATGTGTCCAATGCCACGGTGCCGAGAAACAAAAGGGAGACTTACGGCTCGACCAACTTGTTCACGCGACCAAGGGCGGAGACGGTGGTCCTGCAATCGTTGCCAAGGATATCGTAAATAGCCTTCTCATCGAGCGTATCGAATTGCCAGCTGACGATGACGAAATTATGCCACCTAAGGGTGATCCACTCAGTCCTGAACAGGTCAAGCTTCTAAAAGACTGGATTATTGCTGGTGCGCCTTGGCCTACTGAAGTGGCGCTTCGACAAAAGACCCTCGAAGATCTTGCCCGTGAACGACGTTTCGCAGCAAAGCAGATCGTTGACGTAAAGGTGTACCCACCTGAAGTCAGCTTGGAGACATCTTCTGACCATCATACCCTCGTGGTCATGGCAACATACGCAGACGAGAGTACTCGTGATGTAACTCACGACTCCAAATTTGTAATATCGGATTCATCTATCGCCAAACTTGAAGGTCAAACTCTTCTTCCTGCAAAGGATGGTAATACAAGTCTCCGCATTAGTTTTGCTGATCACAATGTCGATGTACCCGTCAACGTGAAGGAGTCGTCTACGCCTCGTCCAAATAGTTTTCGCCTGGATGTGATGCCAGTTCTCATGCGCGCTCAATGTAACAATGGTTCATGCCACGGTTCGGCTCGCGGACAGGACGGTTTCATGCTTTCTCTCTTTGGTTATGATCCAGAAGGGGATCATCATCGGATCACCAGAGAGGAGTCTACTCGCCGCATTAACCTTGCTCTGCCACACGAGAGTATGCTCCTTGAAAAGGCTATTGAGGCGGTCCCCCACACAGGTGGTAAGCTTTTCGAGAAGGACAGCCAGTATTACAACGCGATTCTTGCTTGGCTTAAAGGCGGTGCTAAGAACGACCCCGCAGATATCGCCCAACCCACCAGTATTGAAATCCTTCCCTCTAAACTCCTCCTCGAAGGTGCTGGAGCGACTCAACAGATGACCGTTACTGCCCACTATTCTGACGGGACTGACCGGGATGTAACTTCATTGGTTATCTTTCAAAGTAACAACGATAACAGCGCGACTATCAGCGAGGATGGTCTTGTCACTGCTCACAAGCCAGGTGAAGCCTTCATAATGGCTCGCTTTGCCACCTTTACAGTCGGTAGTCAGGCAATAGTTATCCCAGCAGGACTAAAGTACAAACGTCCAGAAGTCGCAGAAACCAACTACGTGGACAAGCTTGTTAACGAGAAGCTCCATAAATTACGCATCATACCCTCTGGTAAGTGTACAGACGAATCCTTCATTCGTCGTGCCTCACTAGATATCATCGGAAAGCTCCCTACACTTGAAGAGCAGGAATCTTTCCGAACCAGCGCTGATCCTAAGAAGCGTCAAAAGCTAATCGACAATCTTTTGGACCGCAAAGAGTTCACTGAGATGTGGGTTATGAAGTTCGCCGAACTTCTGCAAATCCGCACCCAGCAGAACAATCAGGTCAGTTACAAGGCCACACTTCTTTACCACAACTGGCTCAAGGAACGTATTGCTGCCAACGTACCTATAAATAAAATCGTTCAGGAAATTCTCTCCTCGACTGGAGGCACGTTTAAGACCCCTGCCACCAACTACTATCAGATCGAGCGTGATACCCTCAAGGTCGCCGAGAATGCTGCACAGGTTTTCATGGGCATGCGTATTCAATGCGCACAGTGCCACAATCACCCTTTTGATCGCTGGACAATGGATGATTATTACTCCTTTGCTGCTTTCTTTTCCCAGATTGGTCGCAAGAACGCAGAAGATCCAAGGGAGGTCATCGTTTACAATCGTCGATCTGGAGACATGAAGCACATGGTCGATGGTCGTGTTATGGAGCCAAAGTTTCTTGGTGGCGCTGTTCCTGAAATACCCCGAAGTGCCGACCGTCGTGCTATTCTCGCTGAGTGGCTTGCTTCAGAGCAGAACCCTTACTTTGCTTCCAACTTGGCAAATATCGTCTGGCAACACTTCTTTGGAGTCGGGATCATTGAGCCTGTTGACGATGTTCGTATCAGCAATCCAGCCTCGAACCCTGAACTGCTCGAAACCCTTGCCGGAAAGTTCACCGAGTACAATTATGACTTCAAACGACTTGTCCGCGATATCTGTAACTCCCAGACCTACCAGCGTACCACTCGCACCAATGAGAGTAACGAATCCGATACTCGCAACTTCTCGCATGGTAATCTCCGCAGACTTCGTGCAGAAGTCCTGCTTGATGTTATAACGCAGGTCACTCAGACGAAAAATAAGTTCCGAGGTCTACCACTTGGAGCTCGCGCAGTGCAGATCGCAGATGGCAACGTCAGCAATTACTTCCTCACGACTTTTGGCCGTGCCACTCGTGAAACAGTTTGTTCTTGCGAAGTCAAAATGGAACCCAGTCTATCTCAGGCGCTCCATTTACTTAATGGCGATGTTACTCATAATCGAATTCGTAGTGGTGGACTCGTAAATCAGCTCGTCAACCAAGAGAAGAAGCCTCCCTCTGAAACGCTAGAATTCCTTTACCGTCGCACCCTTTGTCGTCCCCCGACCAAAGAAGAGGCTGCGCCCATATTAGCTGTTGTTGAGAAGGAGGAAGACAAACGCGCTATTTTTGAGGATGTCTTCTGGGCACTACTGAACTCTAAGGAGTTTATTTTCAACCACTAGATATGCCTGATTTTTCGATGAGACTCGCTATGAAACTACATTCAACCGCTATTTTTCTTGCAGCTCTGCTAGCACAAAGCCCTCTCGCTATAGCTGAGTCTGCCACGAAAATCACATGGGACGATCATATCTTCGCACTCATGGAGGGTGCCTGCATTTCCTGCCATAACCCCGATAAGACCAAGGGCGGTCTCGACCTTAGTTCTTACAATAATCTCCTCAAGGGAGGCAGTAGCGGCGAGAGCGTGACTGCTGGCGATCCAGAATCCAGTCTCCTCTACAAGGTGACTGCCCATCTCGAAGAGCCATTTATGCCACAGAACAAGGATAGGCTTCCTGACGCGCAAATTGCTCTGCTTAAGAGCTGGATTTCTGGCGGTCTCCTTGAAACTGCAAGTAGTAAGGCTAAGAAGGCAAAAAGCTCTGGTTTCAATCTTGCGCTAAAGGTGACTAACTCTGGGAAGCCAGAGGGGCCACCGCCCATGCCTGAGCATCTTCCGCTGCAACCTCATGTTTTGAGTGAACGCCCCGCTGCCGTATCAGCACTAGCTACCAGCCCTTGGGCACCACTGGCCGCTGTTGCTGGTCAAAAGCAGGCATTACTTTACAACACTGATACTTTTGAACCTGTAGCCATTCTACCTTACGAAGAGGGGTTCATTGAATCCCTAAAGTTCAGTCCAAATGGTGCCTTGCTTGTAGCGGGTGGAGGACGTGGAGGCAAGGTGGGCCGCGTAATAGCTTGGGATGTAAAGACTGGTCAGCAAGTCCTCAAAGTTGGGCAAGAGTACGACACTGTTCTATCTGCTGACATAACGGCTGACCAAGCTACTGTTGCCATTGGTAGTCCAAGCAAGCGTATCAAACTTCATGATACAGCCGACGGAGAACTTCTTCACAACATCAAGAAACACTCCGAGTGGGTTACTTCCGTATCCTTCTCTCCTGATGGAGTTTTACTGGCAACTGGCGACCGTAATGGAGGTGTTCACGTTTGGGAAGCCTTCTCAGGGAACCTCTTTTACACCCTCGAAGGAAATAAAGGCGCGATCACTAGCATCACTTGGCGATCCGACTCAAATATTGTGGCTACTGCTTCTGCAGATGGTTCAGTGCGTCTCTTTGCCATGACTAACGGTCGCCAAGTCCGGAACTGGACGGCTCATGGAGGAGGGGTACTTTCTTTGCACTTTGCACGTAACGGTCAGCTTGTTTCCTCCGGTCGTGACAAACAAGTTAAAGTTTGGGCACAGGACGGCAAACAGATCAAAGCCTTAGGTGGCTTTACTGACCTTCCTCTGGAAGTTGCCTTCACGCAGGATGCCAAGCGTGTCATTGTAGGCGATTGGCTAGGATCTGTGACCGTCTGGGATATTGAAACGGCCAAACAGGTCGCTACCTTATCCGCTAATCCCCCATCTCTAAACAATCGTCTCGCTGCCGCCCAGCAACAGGTTGTCGCTGCTGATGCCGCGGAGAAGAAGGCAAAGTCAGTCCTCGATGCCGCCAAGGCTGTTACTGCACAGCTTGCGAAGCAGTTGACAGATGCCAGATCAGCGCTTGCTGCACGTACCACTGAAAAGCAACAAGCTGACACTGCACTGGCTGCTTCTAAGCAACAGCAGTCCGCTGCTACCTCTGCACGAACTGCGGCGAGCAACAATTTGAAGACGCAGCAGGACAAACTTAGCCAAATAAATGCCGTGCTCAAAACAGAGTCTGATAAGCTGACTGCAAACAAAGCCAATCTTTCAACGTGGAAGGCGCAAGTTACTGCGCGTACTAGTCAGTCTGAGTCCCTCAAAACTGCGGCAGATAATGCAAATGCCGAGTCTGCCAAAATTCCAGAGGATGCTGCTCTCAAGGATGCTGCCTCTAAGGCGGTTGCTGCATGGCAGGCCATGGATAAAGCCCTTTCTGAAGCGCGTTCCAAAGAGAATACTGCAGCAACCAATGTTCAGAACTCTGAATTTCAAGTCACTACCGCGCGAAAGCAGTCTGAAACACAGGCAAGTGCCGTCAAGGCTGGGCAAAACGACCTTGCTACAAAAGACCAAGCCTTAAAGGTAGCTACCGCAAAGGTGACTGCAGATGCCAAGGCTAGTGCTGAAAAGGTGGCGCAACTGAAGGTCGCACAAGACGCTGTTTCTAAATCCGAGGCTGCTCATAAGGCGCAGGTCGAAAAGGAAAAGGCTCCAGCACAGGCTCACTCGACTTCCGTTGCAAAATTAGCCGCTGCCCAAAAGAAGGTTGCTAAGTGGAAGGCTGAGCAACTCAACGTAAACCGACACCTTGAAATTGCTTCATTGAATAACCTAGATTCCGAACTTGTTGTTCTGAAAAGTGCTTCTGCAGACACTAAAGCCACCTTTGAGAAGGCTGAAGCAGACCTCTTAGCTGTACAGAATCAACTCACTGAAGCGCCTACACGCATCAAAGAAGCTGAAGTCTCTCTTTCTGGTCGTAAGTCTACGGTAACTGCTGAAGCTCAGAAGTTAGGTACACTCAATGAGGATGTGTCTAGACGGGAAGCATTTCTCAAAAAAGCCGATGCTTTTGGCTCTGAAATCGACTCCATTCAGTCGAAGGAACCCCAGAACGCAGAGTTGGCGGATGCCTCCAAAAATTTCAAAGAACAGGTTCGCAGCAAGTTTCAATCAGATCTTGATAATGCAAAGGGCAGAGTTGCTGCACAGCAGCAAGTGCTTGCCCAAGCTAACGAAGCCGTAGTTGCAGCAGAGAGACATCTAGTGGAAATGAAAACCCTTCCTGAAAAGTTGCCAGCAATCATAGCTGAGCGTACCAAAATTCGAGACTTAGCAAAGTCTGCCTATGAAAGTGCTCAGGCTTCTGAAATCCAATTTACTCAGAAGGTTGATGCGCAACGTAAGAAGGTTGACGGCTTAACCGGTCAGTATTTAGCCCTTCTGCCCAAGTAACCCAAGTAGGATACTTATTATCGTAGATTGATTGATCCCAACAGTCATGGGATTGACATCACCCAAGTGCGGGACACCATTTTTCCGCTATGTCCGAGCCGAGTTTTCAGCGCAGTAACTCCTGGCCGCTAATTGCCTTCTTCTCCATTGCGGTACTAGTCGTACTTGTTGTGGTAATGCGGAGTCCTACTTCGAATTCAATAAATGCAGATGGGGCTAGGGAGTTAAGAGTCTACTGTGCTGCCTGTGTCCGGCTTGCAGTTGAGGAGGCAGCCCGCCAGTTCGAGAAAGAGCTCGGGGTGAGAGTTGTTCTAGAATATGCCAATAGCGGAGTTTTGGCCAATCGGCTCAAGACTGATCGTGAGGGTGGCTTATCTACTGCCGACGTGTACATACCCGCTGATTTTTCATTCACTGAACGAGCACAGGCAGAAGGTTTAACTGCTGAAGCTCTACGCGTTGCAACATGGAAAGTCGTACTTGGTGTGAAGCCAGGACTCGACCTTGGGATTTCCAATTGTGATGAGGTACTGGATAAGAATATCTCTTTCGTACTTTGTGACCCGTTGGCCGGGGTAGGTCGGAAGACGAAAAAGATGTTGGTGAACTCTGGACACTGGGAGGCGATTGATGCAGCCAAGGCTTCATCCTTTCCCACGGTTACTGAAGCAGCTTTGGCTGTGAAGGAGAATGTAGGTACGCAAGCCGCATTTGTTTGGGATTCTACGGCTCGTCAGCATGGTTTGCAGGTCTTGGAATTACCCGAGCTTAAGGCTAGTAAGGCTGATATCTCTGCTGCAGTGGCTTCAGCTAGTGAGCAACCCGCGTTGGCTTTGCAGTTTCTTCGATACCTTGCGGCACCTCAAAAAGGTGGGCAGGTTTTTGCACGTCACAAGTACACACCTTTTCCAGGAGATCCTTGGTCTTTACGACCTAGACTCCGCGTGGATTGTGGGGGTGTTAACCGGGAGGCTGTACAAAAGACCATTGCCGAATTTGAGCAGCGAGAGGGTTGTGATGTGGATGTTGTTTACGCTGGTTGCGGTACACTGGTTGGCAAGATGCAGACTGGTGACCAGGGGTTACCTGATCTTTTTGTAACCTGTGATGCCAGCTATCTTGATAAGGCTCAGGACGCGATGGGCAGTCCATTTGGTCCAGACTTGAAAGTCTCCAGCACGCGTATCGTGATGCTTGTAGCTAAGGGGAATCCCTTGGGCATTCTAAGGTTGGAGGATTTGGCTAAGGTGGGTCTTCGCCTTGGCACTACAGATCCTCAGGCAAGTACACTTGGAGCATTAAGTCATGAGCTTATTCGTGAAACTGGTAAATTTGCACAAGTTGAGTCTAACATCACCATGATGGCAGATACTGCCCACACGCTCATTCAGAGTATGGAGGCAGGAGAAAAGCTGGATGTAGTTATGGTTTACGAGGCCAATATTCAGCACTTGAAGGATCGCTTTGATTACGTTCCATTGAAGCAACCTCGGGCAATCGCTGTGCAGAATGTAGCAGCCAGCAAGATATCTGAATATCCTCAATTGGCCCAGCGTTTCATGAATCGATTGGTGTCAGAGATTTCACGCCACCGTTTTGAGCAACTCGGATTTCAGTGGGTCGCCGAGAAATGAGTGGAGCTGAAGACAACTATCGAGTTTCTTCTGACCGACCATTTCTTCTAGTTCTTGCCGTCCTTGGTGGTAGCTACTTGTTTCTTATCGCAGCCATGGTTGTGGCTGATCTAATATTTTTAGACTACCGTGACCGTCCTGTTTTTGGGCCTGAAATTGTCGAAGCTAGCCGCTATCCCGGAGATGCTTCTGGAGTAAAAATCACTTTGGAGTCTTCTCGCCGTTACTACTATCAAGGTGGACGAAACGAATTGGGGTTCCGGATGGGTGGAAATCTAATCAAAAAGGACGGTGTTTTTGATGCAGTTGAAGAAGAGGTTTTGTTAGTTTCAGAGACTCCCGAAGGGGCGGTCACAGCTTCCTTTCGTCCTGAGGTGCGGGTAGTTGGTATCCAACTACATGAGGGGGTGGCCACTTTGCGTATGGATTTGCCTCACGGTTTGCTATGGGGCGAGTTCATACGTGTGCGGGATTCTGGATCTGAGTTCTGGGATGGTGTTCATGAAATCACAGATACCACACAGGATGAGCTTTCCTTTGTTGTCGGAGAGCAGAGCAAGATTGTGAATGCCCTCTCACTCAGCCGTCCAAACCCTCTCATACAAGCTCTCAGAAGTAGGGATATACAATTTTCGATCAAGCTGAGCCTAGTTAGTTGCACGGTGACAACACTACTTTCACTTTGGGTAGCCATTCCGATCGGATATCTCATGAGTCGTTTCACCTTTCGTGGAAAAGCCTTTGTGGATACTTTATTGGATATACCTGTTGTCTTGCCTCCACTTGTGGTCGGCCTGAGTTTACTTATCCTTTTCCGCTATGTCCCAGACTGGCTCAGCGATGCAGTAGTCTATAAGTGGCCCGCAGTTGTGTTGGCACAGTTCATGGTAGCCTGTGCCTTTGCCGTGCGTACAATGCGGGTGACTTTTGACCAGATTTCACAGCGATACGAACAGGTGGCATTGACTCTAGGTTGCAACCGACAGCAAGCATTTTGGAGAGTTGTCCTTCCACAGGCTCGAGGTGGTGTTTTAGCTGCGGGAACACTGGCCTGGGCTAGAGCACTTGGTGAGTTTGGCCCCATATTAGTATTTGCTGGTGCAACTCGCCAAAAGACGGAAGTTTTACCCACTAGTGCGTTTCTAGAACTTCAAGCTGGTCGAACGGAGGGAATGCTAGCCGTCTCTTTGATCATGATTGCCACAGCGGCTCTAGTTTTTGTCGTCGCGCGAACCTTTGGGATGAAAAGGATTTTTTCATGATTGCGGTAGACAATCTTTCTATTCGGCAGGGTGACTTTTTGTTGGACGGAGTTTCGCTTGAGCTCTCCGATGGTGAATATGGTGTGTTGATGGGCCGTAGTGGTTGTGGTAAGACCACTGTATTAGAAGCAATCTGTGGACTTCGACCCATCATAGGTGGACGCATCCTTCTTGGTGGTCGCGATGTTTCTGTTTTACCACCAGCAGAGAGAGGCATTGGCTATGTTCCTCAAGATGGAGCTTTGTTTCCCGATATGCCGGTTTGGGAGCAGTTGGCATTCTCAATGCTCATTCGAAAAATACCAAAATCCCAAGTGGAGGCTCGTGTTCGAGAATTAGCTAAAGATCTTGGTATCACTCATTTGCTCGAGCGTCTGCCAGTTGGTCTTAGTGGAGGAGAAAGGCAACGGGTGGCTCTTGGACGAGCATTGGCTGTTAAGCCACGTTTCCTGTGTATGGATGAGCCTTTGAGTGCTCTGGATGAGGATATCCTTGAAGAAATCTGTGAGTTGTTTACGCAAACTATCAAAAAGGAAAACGTGACCGCCTTGCATATTACCCACAGCAAAGCCGAGGCGGCTCGTCTCGGTGATACTCTCTTTCATTTAGTTGGTGGCCAACTTCAGAAAGTAGGACCAAACGAGGAATGAAGGTACGGTTTCAGCTATGGGGTCAACTACGTAAGGCGGCTGGAATACCCGCTCCTGAAGTAGAATTAAGTTTTGGTAGTGTAGCCGCGGATGCAATCAAGGTTTTGGCAGATGATTTTCCTGACCTGCAGTCAATTCTCTTGGATGATGGGGGAGAAGTACGTCCCATTATCCTCGTATTTCGTGATGGTCAGCAATTGGAACCTCATGATTCAGAGCCGTTGTCAGAGGGCTCCGAATTGACGTTGATGTCTCCAATCGCGGGAGGATGACATGCTCACAAATGCTGAAAAAGCCATTTATGAGTGGCAGATGTGGGTGCCTGGTATTGGCGAGGAAGGTCAGCAGAAGCTTAAGGATGCCACCGTATTGATTTCTCGCTGTGGTGGTTTGGGCGGTTTGGTTGCCTATGAGTTGGCCGCGGCAGGTGTTGGTAAGCTTGTTATCGCTCATGCTGGTAACGTAAAGCCCAGTGACTTACACCGACAGCTTCTGATGACGGCAGACTGGGTTGGTAAGCCACGGATCGATTCTATAGCGAGACGCTTGAGTGATTTGAATCCAAGAGTCGAGGTGGTTGGGATTCCTGAAAATATATCTGAAGACAATGTGTCGAAACTCGTGGGCAGAGCCGACGTTGTAGTCGATTGTGCTCCATTGTTTGAAGAGCGTCTTCTACTCAACCGTGAGTCTGTGCGTCAGTCAAAACCCATGGTTGAGTGTGCGATGTATGAATTACAGTTTCACATTACGACATTCCTTCCCAGTAAATCACCATGCCTTGCCTGTCTGCACCCCGAAGCGCCTTCTCATTGGAAGCGGAAATTTCCTGTCTTTGGCGCAGTATCTGGTACGGTTGGATGCATGGGGGCAATGGAAACCATAAAGCTGATTACGGGCATCGGAGAACCACTTACTGGCAGTTTGCTCTCCATGGATCTACGTGATTTTCAGGTTATGAAGACAAAAATTGCCCGCAGAAAAGATTGCACCGTCTGCGCAGATGCTGACTTTGGAGCCGAATAAATTTTTTTGAATATGGATAACGAGCAACTGAATCGCTACAGTCGGCACATTCTTCTTCCCGAAATGGGAGTGGAGGGACAGGAAAAACTGCTTGCGGCCAAAGTATTGCTGGTGGGCGCAGGCGGCTTGGGTTGTCCTGCGGCATTGTATCTTGCTGCGGCAGGTGTAGGTCGCATTGGTATCATCGATTTCGACAAGGTAGACGCCTCCAATCTCCAGCGCCAAGTCCTCTACTCAACAGCGGATATCGGTAAGTACAAAGTGGATGTGGCTAAGGAGCGTATTCAGGCGTTAAATCCAGATGTCCAAGTGGATTGCATTCGTGAACGCTTGAATTCTGACAATGCGCTAGAACTTTTTAGTCAGTATGATCTTGTAGTGGACGGTACAGATAACTTTGCGACCCGTTATCTTGTAAATGACGCCTGTGTTCTAACCGGTACGCCCAACATCTATGGAAGTATCTTCCGTTTTGAGGGACAGATGACCATATACGCTCACCCAGAAGGGCCTTGCTATCGTTGTTTATTTCCCGAACCACCTAGCCCCGGGGAGGTGCCGAATTGTGCGGAAGGTGGGGTGCTTGGAGTCCTGCCTGGAATGGTTGGTGTTGCCCAGGCTACCGAGGCGATCAAGCTGATTCTTGGTCAGGGTCAACCTCTTTTAAACCGAATGCTTATCTACGATGCCCTAGAGATGAGATGGAAGGAACTTAAGATTAAACGTGATCCACATTGTCCAGTCTGCGGGGATAAGCCTAGTGTAACTGAACTGATTGATTACGAGGCGTTCTGTGGAGGCGCCAAACAAGAACCAGAAGTTGAAGAGGTTTTGCCTGAAGATGGTATTGTGCAATTGGATGTCGGTTCAGCAGCAAAGATGCTGGAGCAATCTGAACCACCTACGCTTGTAGATGTGCGAACGGACATGGAATGGCAGATTGCTCGAATCTCCGGAGCGAGGCTGATCCCGCTTCAAGAGTTCGGTGAGCGCTGGCGGGAATTAGATGGATTGCAAGATCATCCTATTATCCTTCAGTGCCATCATGGGATGCGAAGCTATCAAGCTGCAATGTTCCTTAAAGAAAAAGGATTCAATACGCTCTATAATTTAGTTGGGGGTATTGATTCTTGGTCCGAACAGATCGATCCAGAGGTAGCTCGCTACTGATATCAAATGTTCGAGCAAGTACTGACAATTGAAGGCTTTTGCCTCGTAGCGCTTGGGACACTTCTCGGTATCACGGTTGGTGCAGTGCCGGGACTGACAGGCGCAATGCTGATTTCGTTGTCCTTGCCTCTGACCTTCTCGATGGAAGGAACCTCTGCGATGCTTTTGCTGGTCTCAATGTATGTGGGCGCGGTCAGTGGTGGTTTGATTTCAGCAACTTTATTGAGGATGCCTGGTACACCTGCCTCGGTTATGACGACTCTCGATGGTTATCCTATGGCTCGTCAGGGAAAAGCCAGACGAGCTCTCGTGCTAGGAGCAGGCGCATCTCTGTTTGGAGGTTTGATTTCGTGGGGTTTTCTTGTGCTATTGGCAAAGCCGGTCTCTGAGTTATCGACTCGTTTTGGACCGTTTGAATTCTTTTCTTTGGTTCTCATGGCTTTAGCGATGATTGCTGGTTTAGGCGGGTCCAGTGGTGTTCTTCGCGGTTTGTTTGCAGGGGCATTGGGAATGCTGGCCGCCATGCCTGGTTTATCCCCAGCAACTGGTGACCCTCGGTGGACATTTGGTATACCAGCCATGTCCGACGGCTTTAAGCTATTGCCAGTACTCATCGGTTTATTTGCCATTAATCAGGTACTCCGAGAACTTCTCGGCCTTGCGGGTAAACCTGAGGAGTTAGGAGGTCAGTCCGAAAGAAGTATGCCTAGAGTGGGGGACTGGTTTCGACAGGTGGGGAACATGCTTCGTTCATCTTGCATTGGGACTTGGGTAGGTATTCTTCCTGGTGCAGGTGCCAATGTGGGTTCGGTCCTTGCGTACTCTGCGGCCAAGGGTATGTCGAAGCAGTCGGATAAGTTCGGCACTGGTTGTGACGAAGGTGTGGTTGCCTCAGAGTCGGCTAATAATGCCACTGTGGGAGGTGCCTTGATTCCTCTTGTAGCTATGGGTATACCGGGAAGTCTAATTGATGCTATTCTCCTAGGAGCCTTTGTCTTACATGGGTTACAGCCCGGGCCATTACTTTTTCAAAACCATCCCGAAGTTGTGGACTCGATTTTGGGTGCTGCCTTGGTGGCCAATCTACTGATGTTCGCAATCATGTTCTGGTTGGCGCGTTGGATTGCCAAGCTGGCCTTTGCCCCAAGAGCTGTGCTTCTCCCAATGGTAGTCGTTTGCAGTGTGGTGGGTGCCTTTGCATTATCCAATCGTATGTTCGACGTCTGGGTTATGCTGGCCTTCGGTCTAGTGGGTTTCGTCCTTGAGCGCGGACGCATTCCCTTGGCACCATTTGTTATCGGCTTCGTGCTGGCACCGATTGCAGAGGAAAACCTTGCTGCGGGTCTCATGGCCTCAGGAGGAAGTCTTGCTCCTATGTTTACACGTCCCGTCTCCCTTTTATTTATAATTGCGGCAGTCGGCCTGCTACTTGGCCCGATCTTGCTTCAGCGAAGAAAACTTGTTCCAACCAAAGAAGCCTAATGAATGCGAAACGCCCAAACCTTCTATGGTATTGTACTGACCAACAACGATTTGACACCATACGTGCCCTCGGAAACGAGTATGTCCGCACGCCTGTTCTGGATCAACTCGTGTCTCAGGGTACCGCTTTTACTTATGCATATTGTCAAAGTCCTATCTGTACCCCGAGTCGTTCGAGCTTTATGACTGGGCTCTATCCGTCGCGGCTACACAACACTCGCAACGGGAACGACACTTTTCCTGAAGGCCCTGAATTGATATCCAAGCTTTTAGCTGATGCTGGCTATGATTGTGGTCTCGTAGGCAAATTCCACCTTGTGAGTGCAGGTAAGCGTACCGAGCCGCGTCTCGATGATGGTTTTCGTTACTGGAAACATAGCCATGCCCCTAGAGATGATTGGCCCGAAGGCCACGACTATGCTGAATGGGTCAGAGAAAAGGGGGGAGACCTAGATGCACTGCGCAATGATCCCGACCGGGTTCCTCGAGAATTTCACCAGACGACTTGGGCAACCGATCGCTCCATCGAATTCATACAGCAAGAACGGGAAGGTCCTTGGATGCTCAATGTGAATGTCTATGACCCGCACCCTCCTTTCATACCGCCCAAAAGTTACGCAGATGAATTCAACGCCGAGGATATGCCCGGACCACATTTTGAGTCTTCTGAACTCGAGCAACAGGCGCGACTCGCCGATGTGGACTTTCAAAATCAAGTACTAACGCCTGAAGAACATGAGGCTAAGGAAAAGCAGGCACTTTACTATGCTATGATTGCGCTGATTGACGATGAGTTCGGTCGTCTTCTGCAGGCACTGGAGGACTCTGGTCAGCGTGATAATACGGTCATCATTTTTACCAGTGACCACGGGGAAACGCTTGGTGACCATGGTCTCATGTACAAGGGTTGTCGTTTTTACGAAGGACTCGTCCGCGTACCTCTTATTTTCTCTTGGCCCGGCCAGTTCGAAACAGACTTACGAAGTGAGGGTCTTGTAGAACTCCTCGATATGAGTGCCACACTACTTGAACTGGGCGGCGTCGACCTGCCAGAATCTTTTCAAGGTCGTAGCCTTCTTCCCATTCTCAGAGGAGAACAGGATTCTGCTCATTTTCGAGAGTCCGTACGTTGTGAGTACTTCGACGCTTTAGATCCCCACTTCACCGGTGGTACTGGTTCTTACGGAACAATGTATCGAAATGAACGCTACAAACTAGTTGTCTACCATGGTAAAGGTCAGGGTGAACTCTACGATCTAGATGAAGACCCTTGGGAGCACAATAACCTCTGGGATCATCCCGATGCTCAGAGTGTCCGTAACGAACTACTCTACAAGAGCTTCGATGCTCACGTATTGTTAACTACTGATGTCGGTTCCCGACGGATTGCTCCTATGTAGTCTCGGTGAAAAATCTCTTCTCTTGAGCACATAATCTACTCCGAGAATTAAGGACTTCAATTATTAGGTGATGGGGGTGCATTAAAAACGGCTTTCGCAATCTCAACAGGCACTTGCCGAAGTAGAGATTGTTGCATGACTCGTCTTCTGAATCATCTGGTGTCGATTGCTCCATAACTCAAAATAGTAAGCAATATGAGCCGATTTAACATATCTCTTTACGTAGCATTTAAATTCTTGCTGATAGCAACGACGACAATAAATGCCGCTCATACCAGTCTCCCTGAAAAGCCCAATTTTATCTTCGTCATGACCGACGATCAGGGCTATGCTCCCATTGGTGCACATGGGCATCCTTGGATCCGGACACCCAACCTCGATAGAATGCATGGCGATTCGATTCGATTCGACCGATTCATGGTGGGTTCGACTTGTGCGCCGAGTCGTGCTGGATTGATGGCGGGAGACTACAGTATTCGTAATGGTGTAACCCATACCATCTATGAACGCGAAAGACTACGTCTCGAAGCAATAACACTTCCTGAGATTCTCAAGAAGGCTGGATACCTCAACGGTTACTTCGGTAAATGGCACCTCGGTGATGAGGACCCTTATCAGCCGGAGAATCGTGGGTTTGATGAGAGCTTTATTCATGGAGCCGGTGGTATCGGTCAGAAGTTTCCTGGTTCATGTGCAGACGTGCCTGGAAACACATACTTTGATCCCGTCTTTCGACACAACGGCAAATTTGTTAAAACAAAGGGCTACTGCACAGATGTGCTTTTTAAAGCGACTTTGGGATGGATCAAATCCGTCAAGGACAAGAAGCAACCATTTTTCGCATATCTCTCACCAAATGCACCACACAGCCCCTTCATCGCACCTCCGGAATACCAAAAGTATTACGAGGATCTTGGTTTCGGAAGTAAGCCTGCTGGATTCTACGGTATGATTGAGCACATCGACATGAACATTGGCGTCTTGATGGACAAGCTCGAGGAATGGAAATTACTGGAGAGTACGGTAGTGATCTTCACTTCAGATAACGGTATGACTCGAGGCGGTTCTGGTCTCATTGGTTTTGAAGGCCAACCCCAGGTCGAACTTGGTCGAAAACAAGACGGTTCCGTCATGATGTCCTACAATGCAGGCATGAAAGGCTTAAAGGGAACTGCTCATGAAGGCGGAGTGCGCGTACCCTTTTTTGTGAAGTGGAAAGGGCAGATCAATAGAGGTGAGACTCGCGAACAGGTGGCGAGTTACCTCGATGTCCTTCCAACTCTCGCAGATTTGGCTGGTTCACCGATTCCGCTCCGCCAAAAGTTTAAAGGTCGCAGTCTGGTTCCACTGTTATTTGACGCAAATTCCGAATGGGAAGAGCGATATCTCTTTGAGCACGTCACTCGTTGGCCACACAAGGCTAACCCTGATGATTACAAATGGCAGAAGTACTCGGTTCGAAGTCATCGCTTTCGGTTGGTCGAAGATGCGCTTTATGATATGAAAAACGATCCTGGACAAAATAAGGACGTAAGTACGCAATTTCCCGAAATTGCAAAACGGATGAAGGATGCCTACGAGAAGTTTTGGAACGAGGCTAGACCACTCATGGTTAACGAAGACGTCCCCCTTGCTGAGCTTCGTCCTTATCATTTTAATTATTTCAAGCAGGAGAAAGCTGAAGGTATACCTTTGTGGCAGGAACCTGTAATAACCATGCCTTCCTCCTACGTTCCAACTACCTACCCGGAGAAGCTACCTGAGAAGAAGAAAAGAAGACTACGCAAATAGTTCTCTAATATTCACTTTCAATTAATCACTATCACTCTTCGAAGATTATTATCGCTTTTGATATACTCTTCTACTGTCCTGAAACGCAGCAAAGACCACTACTGTAGTGTTTGTGCGGTCCATTTGGAAGCCTACGAATAAAGCCATGATTCGTATCGAAAA
>CAJWWL010000004.1 GCA_913048125.1 uncultured Opitutia bacterium
AAACCCGTTCCGCTCACTCGTACCTACACGCGAGTACAATGGCGCTGACGGTGAGAACCCCACCATTATTCAGTACACTCACGAACTGCCTACCAGCTATCCCGTAAACGTGGCGACCCACGTTCAAAGGAGGGTGGCTACGCGGTCCCTCCTACCGACTTCCGCTTTCCGGTCTACTCCTTGATGTCGTAGCAGTAGAGCATTTCCTGGTCACGGAGGTAGAGGCGTCCGTTGCTGATGACCGGGTGTGTCCATACCTTCCCTGAGGGACTGCGTTGCTTCGTTTGGGGGGTTAACTGGAAACGTCCTCTCTCTTTCCATCCCTTGTAAGAGGCATCAATCAGAACTACGTTGCCCGTTGACTCTTCCACGAGGTAGAACTTGCCGTCAGCACAAGCGATAGCCCCCTTGGACAAAGCACGCTTTTCATTCCACACCAACTCTCCAGTTTTGAAGTCCTGGCAGAGCCAACCACCTCCATCAGAGTATCCAAAGAGGTGATTTCCAAATTTGATCACACCACCGTGATGGTTTTTCATCGTCTTGTTAACGTAGACATCCTTGGGCTTAGACCCGCCAAGCTTTACAAGTTTGCAACCGACACCATAGCCAGAACTAATGTAGACGTGACCGTCAGCGTAAATAGGGGTTGGGATAACAGCAGTACGACCAGTCCACGGGGATTGCCAGAGAAGCTTACCGTCGGAAGCACGTACACCAGAGAGGGCCTTCTGAGTTAATTGAACGTACTGGCGGACCCCTTCAAATACTATTGGAATGATAGAGGAATACTGAGCTCCGTCAGGAAAAGCTTCTGAACTCCAAACTGTGGTACCATTTTTTTTGTTAAGAGCGACCATGAGACCCTTCTTCCCCCCAGGTGTGCAGATCACATTATCTCCATCAACAAGAACAGATTCACAGTAGCCCCAACCTGGAACTTTACCACCAAAGTCACCAATCAGTTCTTTTTTCCAAACTATGTTGCCATCTGCGACCTTGGCGCAAACCAACTCACCCTTGGCGGCAAGAGCATAGACGTGACTTCCATCCACAGTCGGGGTACCGCGAGGACCGTCCCCCCATTTATTTTTAAAATGAGTACCCATCTTTGTGGACCATAGCTTTTTTCCGGTGAGAGCATCGAATGCGTATAGATAGGAGTAGGAGTCATCTAGTCCCATAGTGAATAGCTTCCCGTCAACAATGGAGAAGCCAGAGTATCCAAGGCCGGCTTCATCGCTTAGCCAGACACGTTTAGGACCATTGTCAGGCCAAGAACCAAGCAGACCGGTTTCTGAAGAGATATCATTGCGATCAGCACCGCGCCACTGCGGCCAGTCCCCGGCAAACATCTGAAGGGACAGGGCAAGCAAGCTGGTAGTGGATAAAACAGTTCGAATTAGGTGCTTCATCATGAGTTGGTGTATTTTAGTGATTGTTTAAGAAAGTGAGGGGTGTTGACCTTTTGTAGAGTGTAGGTTTTCTCAACCCGAAAATTAGTTTGGTAATACATTAATAGACATGAATCCGGAAGTTATGAACTACATGGTCGGCTCAGAGGCCGCCCAAGATGTCAATTACACCTTTGTGGAAGCAATTGCTAAGGCCCTTGATGAAACCGTGCAGAAGATTGAGGATTGGCGCGGCAAAGCCGAAGATGAAGGTTTTGATTTTGCAGAAAGCAGCATGCAGGCGGTCCAAGGTCTTGCACTTGCAATCAGTTATGGAGTGGTCGATTTCAGCCAGATAAGCTTCATTGATGCCTGTGAAACTGGTACCATTGCTTACGCGAATGAAGAAAAGGACGACGATGGCAATGTCATTGCGCAAAGTGATCCCTACTTTGAGGAATATGAAGAACCAAAACCGGGTAACCGTCTCCTCCTAAATATTCGGAGGATCAAGGAACTTCTCGAGGAACAACAAACCATTCACGAAGAACGGGGCATGGAGTGGGCATCCCCACATGGATGCCCTGAAGACGGACGCAACGCATTTGATCAGCGATCTCGTCTAATTCAGATGCTGGAGAAAACAGTTGGCAAGATCGAGGCGAATCGCGGGCACTTTGCTTAGGAGAGTCAAGCTAGCTCTGAAGAGTTACGGTTAGAAAGCAAAACTCACCGAGTAAAAATAAACGAAAGAACCCGCACCTGGAGGGATGCGGGTTCTTCGAACAAGGTTTGGGTAGAATTCGGTTTAGGTGGTAGACTAGTTGTCTGAAACCGAACTTAAAAAAGCCCTTAGAACATGGTTCCAGACGACGACGTCTATAAGGTATTAGCTCTTTCTTTCGAAGTATTACGAAATTTTTCAAAAATATATGATATTTGTTTCAAACTTGCTGTCGTGAGCGACCAAATTTTAGATATAGAAATCACAACTTAAACATCATGAAAAAATTCACACTCCTTGTGCTATCCACCTTAACACTTGCTTGGTTGACCTTACAAGCAATCGAACTGGAACCTGAAGAACGCGATGAGATTGAAGAAGCAGGAATAGAACTATCCGAACAACTAGACGAGGCTCAACAAAACAAGGAGGAACTCTCAGAAGAACTAAAGCACCTAAATGCTGAAGGGGAATTATGGGAAGCTAGCAATCTCGAACTAGAGCTACACAACGTTGAATTAAGAGTTGAGCTTCTAGAAAAGTTGGTCTCTAGACACAGAGATGTACTCAAGGCGGTCGAAGGAGACGACATCGAGTTCATGGAGGAGAAGCTTGATGGTTTCCACAGGGCTTGGACCGAAACCGAACTGCGACAAGAGTTGAACGAACTGTCAATGCACAGCAAGAAGTTGCGCTTAGAAATTAAACAACTTGGCGAAATAGAGGAATATGAGGAGCAGCGAGGGCTTAAACAGGAACTGAGCACAGTCATGGAGACGCTTCAGGAACATGAAGAGCTAATCGCGCTTTGGTCTAAGTCGGTCGCGGTTTGGGAAACAGGCGATGAAGAAACTGCAGAAAGGTTGGAACAAGAATTCTGGAACAAACGTGAAACAGCGGAATCTCAGAGGGAACAAGCACATCTGGAGCTTGAACTCATACGTATCGAGCAACAGCAAGCCAAACTCAAAGCTGAAGCTGACTGGCTTGAGAAGCGCAAAGCAAATCTAAGCCGTACTATCACTTCTCATCGTAAACTTGCAGATTTACGCAAACAAGTTCTTCGTGCCTACAAAAGCGGGGATGAAGACCACGCTCAATCCCTTGAAGAAACCCTCGAAGTTCTAAGCGAGCGTTTCCACATTGAAAACGAAATGCGAAATCTACGCCATGAACTTCATTTTGCGGAAAAAGAACATGGAACAGAAGGTGAAGTAGCTGAACTTCGTGAAGCAATTCGAGAGTTAAGCGAGGAGTTGAAAAGTCTGCAGGACTAAATTCCCTACTTCCCTGGCTTATTTAGACATTTTGTGGCCCACATCGGCTTAGCCTAAGTCACCTGTCAGAATACAAATGTAGAGAGAGCTAACCCGTGGCTTTTATACCCTCGAACTCTGATTGATCTGCACCAACACCAACTTGTATCTTGCAACATTGAAACACGGTTCTTTTTTCACAAAACCAGCACTTCATCGTTGCCAATCCTTTAACGAATCTCCTTAACTTCCGCCTCTAACATGGCTGAATCCAAACAACTCCTTGGCACTCATACTGCGCTGGCCACACCCATGGCTAACCGAGAAGTCGATTACGCTAGTCTGGAAAAGCTGATACAGACACAGCTGGATGCTGGTATAGAAGGTATACTCGCCGTAGGAACCACAGGAGAGTCCCCCACTCTCTCTCATGAAGAACATAGCGAAGTCGTTCGAAAGACTGTCGAGTTTGCGAAGGGAAAGAGTCTTGTTGTTGCTGGCTCAGGGTCCAACTCTACCCGTGAAGCTGAACGCTTATCACGCGAAGCCCAAGAATCTGGAGCGGATGCCCTCCTTTTGGTTGCACCTTACTACAACAAACCGAGTCAAGAAGGCCTCTTCCAGCATTTCGATCGTGTAGCTGAGGCAGTCGAAATTCCGATCATTCTATACTCCATACCTGGACGATGTGGTATCGACATCGGTGTAGATACGTGCGCACGACTCTACGAAAAACATCCTCACGTGCGTGCTATCAAAGAAGCAGGTGGCTCGTGCGAGAGAGTCTCACAATTGCGCCAGAAGCTTGGTGACGGTTATACAATTCTGAGTGGAGATGACAGCCTGACACTCCCGTTTATGAGTGTTGGAGCAGAGGGAGTGATTAGCGTGGCTTCAAATGTAGCTCCTAGAGATGTTAAGCAAATGGTCGACCTTGCAAATAGTAATGACTTCAAAGCAGCGACCAGTATTCACGAACGCCTATACCCACTATTTACTACCCTTTTCATTGAGAGCAATCCCGTGCCTGTGAAGGCAGTGCTTAAGCATCAGGGAACGATTACCGACGATATTGTTCGCCTTCCCTTAGCGCCACTTTCTGAAGACAGCAGGAATAAGCTTTCGGCAGTCACGCACAGACTTGGACTCACCAGCTAGAAAATGTCTTGGAAGGTAGCTATAATTGGGTCAAAAGGCCGTATGGGAGAAGCCCTGATTGCTTCTGCGCAAAAGCTCGGCATTGAAGTCGTAGGTGCAGTGGACCAAGGAGATGATCCAGCCCCAGCTATTGAAGCCTGCGACGCGGTCATCGACTTCAGTTTTCATAGCGTAACTCCCCAAATCTCAAAAATCGCAGCAGCAAACGAAAAGCCTCTGGTCATTGGTACGACCGGTCATTCTCCTGAAGAACGTGAATCAATCCTCTCCAATACCTCTTATATCCCAATTGTTTGGGCAGGCAACTTCTCTACCGGCGTCAATATTCTGTTTTATTTAACTCGCAAAGCTGCTGAAGCCACGGGTCCCGACTTCCAACCGGAAGTGATAGAGATGCACCATCGTCATAAAGTTGACGCTCCAAGTGGCACTGCGGAAGGACTCATCAAGGAAATACGTGCTGCACGTAATACATCTGAAGATCAAATCCAGCACGGACGACAAGGTATCACCGGAGAACGCCCCATCGAGCAGATAGGCGTACACGCATTGCGCGGTGGTAGTGTTGTGGGAGAACACACTGTTATGCTGGTGAGTGATAACGAGCGTATTGAATTGACCCATAAAGCTGGCGACCGGACCATATTTGCTGATGGAGCGATGAAGGCTGCCAATTGGGCCCTAGGTAAACCTGCTGGACTCTATGAGATGCTCGACGTTCTCGGCCTCAATGACTGAGTAGAAAGACACAACTCCTCATGATTGCATCCCTCGAAGGAATTATCGCTGAAGCAAGTCCCACAAATATAGTACTGGAAGTTGGTGGAGTTGGATACGAAGTCCACGTCCCGGTCACCACAGCAGAACGCCTCCCAGGACTCAATCAAAAGACTAAGCTTCATATACGAGCCATATACCGCGAAGATACGCAGGCACTTTATGGTTTCGCGACCCGTGAAGATAAAGATCTTTTCAATGTCATCATCGATAAGGTTAGTGGTGTCGGTCCAAAGATTGCGCTAGGTATACTCAGTCAGCATAATGCAGACACCCTAAAAGCTGCCATAGCCACAGAAGATGTGAAGCTTCTTTCCAAGTGCCCCGGCATCGGCAAGAAAAGCGCAGAACGCATAATCGTGGAACTGAAGGACTTCATGGGCGCATCCTTACTTACTCCCTCCGCAGCAAAAATTGCTGGAGGCACTGCGCCTGCAAATCCTGGCACGAAGGCCCAGAGTTTGCAGGATGCAGTTGCTGCACTCACAGCTCTTGGCTACAAGTCTGCCGAAGCAGAAAAAGCAGTGCTTAAGGCAATGCAGATGCTCGGCGAAGATGCGGACGTAGAAGCACTAGTTAGAGGCGCCCTCCAGAAATGAGTAATATTGTCACTCAGACCCCGGTCAAGCACCCCGGGATCTGGCGTGGCGAAGAACTGTTTCAACGCCATGACTGGGAGATCGAACTGACCCAAGACGACCTAGGTGAACTCGATTCAGCACTCAAAAGCACATCTCACTTGAAGCTGAATCAAATTGACCGTACCAACTTTCAAGTTCCCAAGCTTGGCTCCAAGCTACTAAAAATTCAGGACTCGCTTGAAAACGGTTCAGGATGCACTCGCATCCTTGGTTTCCCCGTAGAGGATTACGATGAAACTCAAGCGCGCCGAGTCTTCTGGGGTATATCCAGACACATTGGTTCGCCAGTTTCCCAGAGCGCGGAAGGGGAACGAATCTTCTCCGTACGTGATGCAGGTTATCAGCAAGGTGACCCCCGATTGCGTGGCCCAAACTCTAGCAACCGCCTAAGCTTTCACAGTGACCGATGCGATGTGATTGGCTTTCTATGCTGGCGACAAGCCCGTTCGGGAGGCGATAACGAAGTCGTAAATTCCATCGCCTTATATAACGAAATCCTGCTCCAGCGTCCCGACCTAATGGCTGAACTGGTGCAACCTTATTACTACAAGCGCCATACGGTAGACCTTGGAAACCAGCGCCCATGGTGCCGCCAACCCATCTTCTCCATTCATGAAGGTCACTTTGCTTGCAACATCTTGCGCGTGCTTATTGATCGCGCTTATGGCCTACCAGAACTACCTGATCTAAGGCCTGTTCAACTCGAGGCTCTCAACTTCGTGGAAACCACAGCTGCCAGAAAGGATCTAAATGTACGGTTCCGTCTCAACCGCGGAGACCTACTCTTCTGCAACAACTTCACAACGCTACATCGAAGAACTGCTTACGAAGACTACGAGGATGAAGAACTGCGTCGCCACCTCTTTCGTATATGGCTATCTGTACCAAATAGCAGACCTCTCCACCCGCATTTTAAGGATAACTACGGAGCTATTGGCTCAGGGGAAATCCGAGGTGGAATCCACCCTCCTTCAACGTAAAGCCACTTAGTTTCTACTTCCCAATCGATCCGCCTTCTTCTATTTCCATATCCATAATGAAATCTGCAAAGTTCCTAATTCTTTTCATAACCCTAACCAGCTTCGTCTCTGCCGACGTAAAGCTCCCTTCAATATTCGGGGATAATATGGTGCTGCAGCAAGGCATCGAAAACCCCATCTGGGGTTGGGCAGACTCAGGTGAAAAAGTAACCATTCACATCGAGGGTCATGACAAGAAGCTAGACTCTATGGCAGGAAAGTCTGCCCGTTGGCAAATAAAGTTACCCAAACTGAAAGCCTCTAACGAGCCCATAGAGATCACCATCAAGGGTAAGAATACAATAACACTCAAGAATGTCCTCATCGGAGAAGTGTGGGTCTGTTCTGGTCAATCCAATATGCAGTGGCCTGTTGATGCTTCCAATGATCCCGACTTAGAAAAACTCTCTGCAAACTATCCAAACATCCGCTTTATCACAGTGCCTAGAATTGGAACCCAAGAGCCTCAAAATGACTTTGAAGGCCAATGGGAAGCTTGTAATCCCGAAACTGCAGGTCAGTTCTCTGCAGTCGGTTACTTCTTTGGTCGCCAGTTACACCAGACCTTAGGAGTGCCAGTTGGTCTCATTGATAATGCGTGGGGCGGTTCTGCCGCCGAAGCTTGGATTCGCCGTGATCGTCTCGACAAACTCCCCGCTGCCAAGCCCTACATGGAACAGTGGAAGAATACCGAGGCAAACTATGACGAAGCCAAAATCAACGCTGACTTTAAGAAAAAATTGGCTGCATGGGAAACCCGTGCAAAAGCCGCCCGCGAATCCAAGAAGCCCGTACCCAATAAACCGCGTGCACCACGCAATCCTCTTGTTGGCCAGCACCGCCCAGCGAATCTATACAATGGTGTCCTCAAGCCAATCATTGGCTACGGGATAAAAGGCGCGATCTGGTATCAAGGTGAATCCAACTCTAGCCGTGCAAAGGCTTACCGTGATGTATTCACCCTAATGATTGAAAGCTGGCGCCAAGACTGGAACCAAGGAGACTTTCCTTTCTACTGGGTTCAACTCGCTGACTTCAAAGATGAGGTTGCTACCCCCGGCGACTCCTCCTGGGCAGAACTCCGCGAAGCCCAGTCCCTCGCTATGAGACTTCCCAATACTGGTCAAGCCGTCATCACCGATCTAGGCGAAGCTCACGACATCCATCCCAAGGACAAGCAGAACGTCGCCAAACGGCTCGCCCGCTGGGCGCTTGCCAAAGACTACGGCTACGATATCGTTCACCGAAGTCCTCAGTACAAAGCCTTACAGCGCAACGGAAACAAGGTTGTCCTACACTTCGAGCATGTTGGCGGTGGACTAGACACCTTTGATGTGCGAACACCCATTGGCTTTACACTCGCTGGAAACGATGAAGTTTTCCATCCAGCCAAAGCCAAGATCGTTGGTAAGGATCGTATCGAGGTCTGGAGTGATGCGGTCCCAAACCCTATTGCCGCTCGATATGCATGGGCTGACAACCCCGTATGTAATGTTCAAAACCGTGAAGGTCTTCCCTTGACCCCCTTCCGTACGGATGAATTCAAGATGATCACGGATGGTCAGTAGTCTTCCTTTTTAGATCAACTACATCGGTGAAACTTACGTTCTGTTTTCTGCTGGTAGGATCTCTCCTACTTGGTTGCAAAGAACCAATCTCTGATGCAGTAGAAGTCCCCAATGAATCTGCGTTGGGTCCCATCGTAGAAAGTGTAACTCCAGAACAAACCATAGAAAAACCTCCAGCACCCGCCCCCCTCGAAGAAAAAAAACCGAAGCCCAAACCAGCCGAATCAAAGCCTTCTCGAACAGAACCAGAGCCCGAGAGAACTGACCCGGCAGAGGACAGATCTGAAACCGATCCTTGGCAAATCGCAAACCAACAAAGATCGGAACTGCGCGATCGCATCAATAAGGAGAGGCAAGAAATCTTGGCTCAGATGCGTGCTCAGTTACGCAAAAAGCAGAAAAGTCTTCAAACCGCTCGCAATATTCGCAACAAAGCCAACAAGCTCAAAAAGGACAAAGATCCTTCATTCAAGCAGCTAGAAAAAGAAGCCAAGGAACATGACAACCTAGCCAAACAGGCTGAAAATGAACACAAGCAGATTCAGCAACAACTAAAGAAGATCGCAAGGGAGCAATCCGACGAAAATAAGCGCATATCGGATTGGGCGCGCAAGGAAGCTGAAAAGCTCCGAAAACTGGAGGAAGCCAAGCGAAAGCAAGAGCAGTTCCAAGCAGAGAAACCTCTTGAAACCGGTCCAATGCAAATAGGTGAAGTGCGTAAGGCACAGGTTCGAAGCATCAATCCTAGACATAAAGTTCTGAACCTGTTCAGCGGTTCTAGCGAAGAAGGATTTAGTACTCAAGTTTATGAACTAGGACAGGATGCCGCGATAATCGTAAATGGCGTTCCAGGTCAGTTAGAATCCATCCGTTCCGGTAACAACCTAAATTTCTGGGTACATCCCGAAGACAGCTCCACCATTACTTGGCTTGAAGCGAATACAGAATAGTCACGCATGGACTTCCAATTTGCAACCGCCGGACAAATCCTCTTTGGAGATAGCAAAGCCAGGGAGTTGCCCAACCTTGCGAAAGACCTAGGCCAACGCCCTTTTGTCATCACCGGTTCCAATCCCGCCCGCTACGATGAAACCCTCGCATCGTTGAACGCAGACAGCTATTCACTGGCTAAGGAACCGACGGTGCCCCTGCTGAAAGAAGCTGTTGTACAGGCCCGTGAAGCTGGCGCGGACGTTATCGTCGGACTGGGCGGCGGTAGCTGTATCGACCTCGCTAAAGCTGTCGCTGCATTACTATCCAACGACGGCGACCTCTTCGACTATCTCGAGGTCATCGGTAAGGGAAAAGCCTTAGAGAATCCCGCCCTGCCGGTAATTGCTGTGCCTACAACCTCCGGGACGGGTGCCGAGGTCACCAAAAATGCTGTCATCGGTTCTCCAGAGTATGGAGTCAAGGTTAGCATGCGACACCCTAGTATGTTACCAACCATCGCGGTCATCGACCCTGAACTCACCTACGGCGTCCCTCCTGAGGTCACCGCCAACAGTGGACTCGATGCGTTAGTTCAGCTAATTGAAGTCTTTCTGACCCGCAAGGCCTCTCCCGTGACTGATGCACTTGTAAGAGAAGCACTTCCCAAGGGTGCAAAAGCTCTTCCTATTGCGGTCACTGAGGGTGCTAATGCTAAGGCCCGAAGGGATATGTCACTAGCAAGTCTCTTTAGCGGATTAGGTCTTGCGAACGCAGGCCTAGGTGCAGTTCACGGCTATGCGGGACCACTCGGAGGACTCATAGATATCCCTCATGGGGCAGCATGTGCTATTTTGCTGGCGCCTTGCATAAAGTTCAATGCACAAGTTGCAGTAGAGCTTGGTGACAAAGCCTTACTCGGTCGTTTTTCCGAGTTGGCAAAAATGCTCACCGGGCAATCTGGGGGAGCATCTGAAGTTGTCGACTGGGCAGTAGAGACAAGCGCTAAACTGGGAATAGGGAAACTCTCAGACTATGGATTCACAGATAGCCTCATCGAAGATCTCGTACCCAAGGCAATGAATGCGAGTAGCATGAAGGGTAATCCTGTTGACCTCAAAGAAACAATATTGGATCAAATCCTTCGCGAGGTCTTATGAATAATTATGGAATGGCCAGTAATTGAAGGTAAACTCGTGAAAGGTCATCAGGTTGCCTCTGGAATGGCTAATGACGATCGATTTCCTGAAGGAACTCTTGCCTTACAAGCCCCGTTATTTGCGGAAATGGGGTTTCCTATAGACCACCTTCACTTCGGCACTTTAAATATTTCCATAGCACCCAAAGAGTATGAAACCGTCCAATCAATAAGGACGTTTAGGAATATTAGTTGGCACCCAAAGACATCACCTGAGGATTTTTCCTTTTACGATTGTCGAGTTCGAATTCCGGGAGAGAAGCTTTTCAAGAAATCACTTGTATACCGCCCGCACCCCGAGACTAAACCTGAGCACTTTCAAGAATCTACGGTGTTGGAGGTGATAGCCCCATGGATTGAGAATATCAGTTACGGTGTAACCATGGAGCTAGCTATGCCCCCTGAGCAAATTCGAATTGGGAACTAGTTGCCTCCGCCGAGTGCCTCGGAACGTTCTTTGAGAATGACCTTATACTTACGTCCGAAATCTGGATATTTCTCGGACATCTGATCAATGGTTCCTTTGGCTGTGTAATAATCACCCATCTCGGCAGTGAGTTCCTTATTGGACTTGGAGAGCAAATTCTTGTTGTTTTCAAGAGTCGCCTGCTCTTCTTCTGTTAAGTCGTCACGATCCGCAAAGGCAGAATTTGCACGCTTCTTCTGCTGACGAAGGTAGCGAACAAGACTGTTGTCGTAGAGAACATCTATACGTGGTCGGTTCTCGAGATCGTCGAGGCGGTTTTTCAGGTTGTTGTTAGTAGACTTAAGGGCTTCGTAGTCGGCCAACAATTTCTGATTCTTTTCCTTGGTGGAGGAAAGTTCTTTTTCAAGTTGGCGAACGGTAGTGGTTGTATCAGCTGTACTGGCTTTAATATCATCACGTTCCTTAGTGACATCTGATAGTTGCTTCTGCAGATCTAGAAGATCCTGTTCGAGCTTGGGCTGTTTCTCTGTAAAGGTTGAGTTTTGTTCGGTAAGTAAAGTCACTTGTTCCGAAAGCTCGGTAATTTTTTGATCCTTTTCTGCAACTTGTGTCTCAAGTCCCTGAAGAGCTTCTTGCACTTTAGTAAGACTATCCTTGGCAGCTGTCAGGTCAGTGCCGAGCTTGTTGTGTTCCTCTTCAGAAATACAGGAACTTAGAAGAAGTGAGATAACGAGAAGCGCGAATGCATAACGGGTCATACCTTACCGCGTACAGATTTTTGGGTTGGCTTCAACCCTGAAGTTAAAGAAAGCCTTATTTCAAGGCATTTCGGCTATGAAAACTTGGGTTAATCCAAGCGAGACAAAGTCTTAGCCTGCTCGTACTTAGCAGCGAAAGAGGGGTCTGTCTGTGCCAATATGTCGAACTTCCCTAGCTGGCTGAAATGATTACCGAGCTCAAGCGTGAGTTGCTGGTTGGATTTTGTGCTGCCAGGGTTTTGTTCTCGGTACTGCTGGACGACAACACTATCGAATAATGCATCTGCAGCCTTCTCAAATCTAGTAACTCGTGCTTCAGACTCACGAACTTGGTCAGATAGCGCTTGCTGGGCTGTCTGCTTGTCTGCCTCAAGAGAAGATATTTGCCCCTGTAAAGCATTAAGCTCAGTGTTCTTTGCAACCAACTGAGACATTGCGGTCGCAAGATTTTCACGGAGAGTCTGAAGCTGGGATTCCAAATCTGCAATTGATGTCTGGACACCTGCTATATCGGAGGTAAAAGCGCCTGTTATAGTGTCATACTTGGCATCGACTGACTCTGGAGTTAAGGCATTAGGGTCTGGTTCTTCTTCAACAGTATCTTGGACTTTATTGATGTCCTTTTTTAGACTGGCGAGAATCTTATCAATACGATCAACCTCTTCTTGTTTAACGCCGCAACCGGCTAGTAAGCACAAGAGGAATGAAAAGGTTGTAGTGTGGAAGTGCTTAATCATACGAAAAACATAAAGTAGTTATTGCTACGTTTAGCAATTTCGAAAAGTAGAACCGCCTCAGAAACTAGTTCTTCTCAATGAATATGCGTAGGAATTGTTTACCTCCCGCATCAGCCTTACTAGTCTTTGCACGAGCTTCAAACCGTTCGAACCTACTGGTAGCAAAAGGTTTTCCATCAGGAAGATTAGTTTGAGGCACTCCTTTAAGTGCACCCCGGAGTTCGACTTGAGAATCATCCCAAGCAGCGGCGTTGCCGAGGTCAGAGGTTAATTGCACACTGAGATCAAGTGTACTGTCTACCGTAGCCTTTATACGATAGAAGAATATTTTGATGTTGTCACCAGAGTTATCGAATGTGGGGAGAATGGCCCGGTTGGATCTAACTGGATCTCCACCCAGAGCATATTCAAGAAGGTTGGGAACACCATCGTGGTCAGGGTCCGCAACTGGGGCACGATCCTCGACAGAAAGCTGAGATAGCCCATTGGCTTGCGCCCATTTGTTAAAAGGATCAGAACTCTGCACGATCACCTTGCGTGTGACCTGCACAGCTTTGTTACCGGAGAAGTCCTCCACATCATACTTGATGATGAATTCACCGGGTTCAGAAGTATCGACCTCGTCGAGGGAACCACCGTCATCAATGAATGGAGTAAGGTTACCGTCAGTGTCATCAAGAGCGGTGGCTCCAAAGTCTTCGTAGACCGAGCCAACATCGACGAAAACCTCAGTATCACCAATAAGAGTAATAACAGGGGGAGTGACATCATTGGATATGATGATCTTACGCTCAGCGATTGAAGAATTGCCGCTAGAGTCAGTTGCGGTGTAGACCAGCGTGTAAGGTTGTACTGATTTCTGCGATGTATCGATACCGGCTGTAGACATCAAAGCATGTATCTGATCCTCAGGCACAGCCCTTTTATAAATCTGTATTTCATCAATGAATCCATCGAAGAAATAATCATTGCCCGCACCGTTTGCACCAATTGTAGAAATACCTCCGGGACCCATATTTATTGGAACGATGGCAGGCATTGCAGTCACAAGTTCACCACCGACGTAGATTGATTTCAAAGTTCCGTCGTAAGTGACAGCCAAGTGAGTCCATTCATCAAATTCAAAATTGGCGTTGGAAGGTATTCTGGTATCGTTGAGATTGCCCCCTTGAACCAGACGATAGTTGAGCTCATCAGAGGCTTCAAAGTAGATTGAATACTGGGTATTGACGGATCCATTAGCTGTCTTCTCAAAAAGAAATCCATCCTGTGCGTAATCCGAAGCTTTGATCCACATTGAAATAGTCATTTTCTGTAAATCCAATTTGCTAGCGCCAGGCACCAGTATGTAGTCATCAATACCATCCAACTTAATGGATTTACCAAACTTGCCATCCTGCCACGCTTGGTTGGGTTCCTGAAAATTGTTAAGGGTTGCGTGAATATTGGAGATAGACTCGGTGACCTTGTCACCAGTACCATCATCAAAAGTCCAGTTGGCAATTAGACCTTCGGGACGCCCCTTTAAGGAAACCTTTGCCGTTACATTTCCATCGAGGGCATCAACAGCTGTGTAACCGGGGTCTTCGAAAGGCTTGCCCACTTCAAAAGTGATTGTTTCACCCCCGACTAAGGTTATGACGGGAGGAGTTGTATCAACGACTCGGATGGCACGTTCTCGCCGGGTAGCAGGATTGCCCTTTTCATCGGTGTAACTGTAAGTAATTCGGTAAGTGCCTAGGGTAAAGTGGTTGACGGTGCCTTCTACTTCGACGGCATTAGCTCCTATCTCCTTGTCGTATCTGTTGAAGAGCTTGTAACCAGGTTCAACATAGGGTGTACCAGCCTCCCAAACAAGGTCGATCTCACCATCAGAACCTGGTTGAAGTACAATTTCAGGAATAGGAGGATTGTCCTGAACGATGACAGTACGAGTCGCGGTCGCTATGTTGCCAGCGGCGTCCTCACTTCGATAAGTAACGATATGCTCACCTATTTGGGAGGTATCCAGTAACTTTTCCTCCTTAGTGCGACCGTGGAGTGAATAATGTGACTGCAAAGCGCGCATGGCAGTTTCAACAGACTCCTTACTCAGTTCACGATCGTAGAGAAGAATTCGAGCAACTTCGCAATTGGAGCGCTCCCCCCAGTTACCTCCAGCGGCAATTTGCCCCGGTTTATTCCAAACGTTATTAAAACTCCGGTTACCGGTAATACGTAATACACCGTCCTTCCAGAAGGTGGCAGCAGGGTCTGCATCATTATTGACCGTTCCGGCGTGAATGTGCCAATCAATATCGCCGCCGGTATCAGAGTTGTAGACCCAACCTTCTGGATGCCAAGACGCAGAATTGCCACCGTGAAAGCCGAAGAGCCAATTTCGGGACCGCGAAGATATTATGCGCCGCTTGGTACCATCAATGTAGCGAGCGACGGTCAACACTGTATAGCCCTCTTTGTGGTCGTCGAAGTTCTTGGTCGTCCACATCAAGGATTGACCATCAAAGCGCAGAACTGGTTCACCATTAAGGGCGTCTGCATGCCAGGTAATTCCAGATCCATTGAAGAGATTCATATGGTGGTTCCTTCCAGAGACATCCAACCAGGGTGTAGTCACAAGGTCGCCATCTTGTAGTTTGCCCTCGTAGAAAGTTGCATCCAAATCGAGCATAAGGCCAACCTTGGGGAACTCTGCACTGCTTTGTATAGGCACCTCCCCATCGAGGCTATCCAAGGCAGAGTAACCTGGCTCAACAAATGTATCTCCAAGAGCTACAACGACTGGTTCAGCACCATTTAGAGTGATAACCGGAGCAGTGGTGTCACGTACAGTAACCGTACGGTCGAGTGGAAGAGCGGTCTTTCCATCGCCGGACCGATAGGTGTAGGAAATCGAATATGAGCCTAGGGTCCGTGTATCAACTTCACCTACACCAGGTAGGTTTGCATTGACCAAGGTGCCATCGGGTAGATTGACGGTAGCACCGGGATCGGTGAATTCAGTACCGGCTTCATGGTAAACATTTGCATCTCCGTTAAGTGTCAACAACGGAGCAGCAGGGTCTGGGATAACTTCTACTATGCGAACGTTCTCAGTTACATTCCCGGCAGCATCCATAGCATGATAGTAAACCTTGTATTCTCCAGGAACTGAAGTGTCTACGTGTGTACTGTTGGATGCACTCATTAGGGCTACAACCTCACCAGCGCTTAAGGCCCGCTGGAAGATATAAACATCATCAAGATACTCAGCAAAACGCTGACCGGGCCATGCACCAACGCGCCAGATGTCAGTTTTGCTCTGGATATCAACCTTACCAACATAATCACCATCCACGTAGTATAAAGTCTGTTCATCCTTACCTACCGCAGCGATGTGATGCCAACCAGAGTAGTTACTGGCAGCCATGTGAAAGCCAGTACCCTGAAAACCCTTGCCGCCAGCACTATCGTAAAGGCCGAGGTTTGTCTGACCATTTTCAATGATAATCTGGTGGTCATTTGCCTGTCCCCTGAAAAGAGTTCTCCAATTGGAAGCATATAACTTCTTGAACCAGGCAGCTGCAGTCCAAGCATCACCAATGTCGACAGGACCAATTTCCATCCGAGCGTTTGCACTAGCTGTTGGGATATGCAGACTACCACCGGACCGTCCATCAGTGCTCCAACGGGCACCATCAATAAATCGCCCTGGGAACTGGCCACCCTCAGATGTATCTTTACTAGGTTCCTGAGTATCGTCGAATGAATAGTAGGCTACGGCATCTTTAGGTCTGGATACTAGAGCTGCATCACTGTCAAAGGAGTCCGTGACAGTTGCAGCGGGATCCTCCCAGATCTGACCAACAATAAGTGTCACCTTCTCAAGTCCTCCTTGTGGGTGCGGTTTTAATGTAATTGTGGGCGCTGAGGTATCCGTCACGATAACCGTACGAACCACTTCAGAAGCAGCCCTTCCGGCACCATCAGAGTAATTGTAGGTAAGTGTATACTCGCCTGGAGTGTTGATATCGACAGTCCCCTCGCCTTTCAGATCAGCTTCTAGCACATTACCGCCCATGTCAGTAACCTTGGCTCCTGGGTCAGTGAAAGCACTTCCTGCCTCATGATGAACCTCAAAACCACCCTCGATGGCGATAAAAGGTAAGCTGGCATCCTCCACAACAACAACCGTGCGAGTGGCCCGTGCTTCGTTGCCCGCCTGATCAGACACAACGTAGTCGTAGCTATAAGTACCAGGAGTGCTGGTATCGATACTAATCGAGGGAGAGGCTAGCCAAAGTCTACCCTGTTCTGCAGGATAGATGACGGAGCGCAACCCACCGGGCAACTGGACTGAAGGCTGAAACCGAGCACCACTGGTATATTCCATGAAGAGAATTGCCACTGGGTAAAGCCCCTTTGAGAGATTTACTTTACGGTATCCATTACGCCAGTTGGAAACAAAGGATTCAGAACCCAAGTCGCCAGTAGCCTCGAAGATACCGTCTTGATCGAGATCCACCCAGAAGGCCATTCGGTCATCAATGTCGCCATTACCAAATTCATACTGACCGTCTGTAGGCGCATTGAAAAAGCCCCTGAAGAGGACTTGATACTGGTCGTTACGATTGATGGAAGGTGCAACAGCTCGAAACTGACCATCATTGAATAGCTCAAGTGTACCAGAATAAATTGTGGATTCACCTACGGGGTCTGTAGCCAACAACCCTTGGTTTCCATCGATGTTCATCAGGGCATCGTTGGATTGATTCATAAAACCCACCACGTCCAAAGCACCAGCGGTATATTTCAATGGATCAGGAAGAGTGAATTCACCATCAACGAGATCAGAGGCGGTAGCACCAGGATCCTCAACAAGTGCGTCTTTTTCGACTTTAATGACAGCATCACCGAGCAGTGTAATAACAGGCGGTGTAGTATCAACAACCGAGACAACCCGAATCCTTTCAACAGCCGGACGACCCTGTGAATCCTGAAAGTTGTAGGTTATGATGTACTCACCAGACTCATTGCCACTTGGTGTACCAACTACCTCGATTAGGGAAGGATCAAGACTGTTGCCATCTCCATCGATCAAAGCAGCACCTTCATCCTGGTAAGGGATTCCAGCTTCATGCTGAACAACAGGATCCCCAAGCATATTAATTGCGGGAGAACCGGGCGCGGGAATAACTTGGACAGTACGGGTTTGGGTTACGCGATTTCCAGATGAGTCCACAACAGCGTAGCGAATTTCAAAGTCACTCTCAGAGGAAGTGTCAACCGGACCCCGAACGGGTGCATCGTCCTGAAGGCCATATTTATTATTGAGGTAGTATTGGAGAGCATCGATTTCGCCATAAGAGAGGACTCGATCGTAAATGAGAACTTCAGAAACCAAGCCACTTGCAGCTTCACGAGTAGTTTGCCAACCGCCGAGCTGAAACTGGCCAATATCACCAGTACGATTAGGAATTAAAGTGAGGTCCACACCATCACCCCAGAATTGACAGCGCCCACCACCGGCAGTGCCGATATTGAGGTGAGGCTTGGTGTCAGCAGGTTGCCAGAGATCTTGTCCGGCTACCCAACCTGCGGGATGAAAGCAGTTTACATGGTTATTGTGATAACCAAAAATCCAGTTATGAGTTCGAGAGGCAATAAGTCGAAGATTGTGATTGCCATCGTAACGTGCGACTGAAGCAACCGTGTAGCGCCGACCAAAAGATGTGGTGGTGGCAAGAAAGGTTTGACCATCAAACTGAACGGCAGGTAAGCCTCCCGTATCGCTGGCAACATATCGACCAGTACCGATATTGTTGTCGAGATGATTACCCTGTCCGGATATATCACGCCAGAGCGAGACAGGGTCACCATCTTTAGCCAAGGGGATACGTGAAGCGTCGAGGTGAAGGACCAAACCTCTGTCGGGGTAGATGCCGGAGGTCATAATGGGGATGGCACCATCGACGTTGTCGGTGGCGGTCGCCCCAGGGTCAGTCCATTTCGAACCGAGGTGAACGGTCATTTCAGCCTCGCCTGCAAGGGTTAGCACCGGTGGTACAACGTCAGTGACGAGAACTCTACGAACAGCGGTAATTGCAGCAATACCATCTCCATCAACAAAATTATACTTGAGCGTGTAAGTGCCAGGAACCGTGGAATCAACAGTTCCTGAAATAACTATAGAACTAGCGTCCAAGACATTGCCATCCTTGTCCTCGACAGTTGCTCCAGGATCCTTCCACTCGGCACCTGCAGCAAGGGTGATAGCGCGCTTACCCTCAAGATGGATAGCGGGAGCACCCTTGACACTTTCGACTATAAGGGTCCGTACTGCCTTGGTCTGGTTACCTGCTTGATCGGTAGCAGTGTATTCGATAGAGTGCTCTCCAGCTTGGGATAGATTAAGTTCGGTAACCTCGACCCAGAGCCCGTCTTGTGAGGGATCGGTAGGATCAATGGTCGCCATAAGTGCCGGACCAGCACCTTCTGGTGTACGAAAACTGGCACGGATTCTTGAACCACCGCCACCTTCCATCTGACCGATAGCAACCTTATAGTACCCTTTTCTAAGATGGACGGTGCTACCACCTTCGATGACTCCATTGTTCATCCATTCAGATCCGAAGTCTCCATTGCGTTCGAAAGTGCCATCTTGATCTAAATCGACCCAGAAGGTAGCCCAGTCATCACGTCCAGTGATAGCGAACTCGTACTTGCCGTCGACCCGAGCGTTAAAAGTAGAAGTGAAAAGGTTCTGCCACTGGTCATTGCGTTCAATACCTACACCAGCGGCACGAAAAGAGGCGTCACCTTCAAAGTATAGAGGACCGTCGAGATAGTTCTGACCAGAAGGCTGGTCTTGGAATAGACCGCCATTATCATGGAAATAAAGACGCAAGTCACTCCAGCCTTGCTGAAACCCCCTGTGGAGAATGCGGTTTTTTTGAATAAGTGAAGTTAGTACCTCGACAGAACCATCTGCAAGATCGATGGCAGATGCTCCGGGATCGATAAACTCACCTCCAATAGGAATTCGGATCGTCTCCCCTCCAACCAAATTGATGGACGGTGCAACCGTGTCGACCACGGTAACTTTTCGTTGTACGGATATGGCACGCAGGCGCTCAGATGAAATGAAGTCGTAGGTTAGATTATAAGTGCCGGGGCGCAACGTATCAACATGACCAGATGTGTTAACACCAGAAGCGTCTAGAGTATTACCGCCAGCATCAGTTACAATAACTCCAGGATCTTCGAAAGTGGAGCCAGCCTCTAAAGTCAGTTCCGTATCTCCCTTGAGAGTAATGACCGGCAACGTACTACCCTCCTCCACGACTACCTTGCGAGAAGCAGTGGAAGTGTTACCGGCTTTGTCTGCGGTGATGTATTCCAGAGTGTAGATGCCCGGTGTGTTAACATCCAAGGCTGTAGCAGTCGTGACCTCACCAAAGTCTAGACCATACTTGCCATCAAGAAGGCTTTGCACGGCGATCAGTTCGATTTCTGAGAGCTTACGATCATAGAAGAGAAGCTCTGCCACTTCGCATCTGGAGAGTTCGTTGTTATCGTTATACCCGCCAAGCTGAATAACACCAGGACTGAAACTACCAGGATTGGCTCCAGATTTATCTGAACAGATGAGCTCACGATCGACCCAGAAAGTCCCAAGTGCATCCTCGCCGATACTACCAGCATGAAGGTGCCAACTTGTGTCCGAACCGCCCTGATTCCATATCCATCCGTTTGCATACCATCGCCGATAAGTGTTTCCATGAAAACCGAACAACCAGTTCATACCTCTAGATGAGATGACACGTTCGCTATCACCCCCGGTGTAACGAGCTACTGAAATTATGGAATATTCCTTCGTGGTGCTGAAGTCCGTTGTTGTCCAGAGAAGGTCACCTCCATCAAAGCGAACGACGGGGCGTCCTCCAACAACATCAGCATGCCAAGTCGGGTTGTCCTTAACGTTGTCTGCATCATTTCCGGCGGGGGATAAATCAGACCAACTGTTAACCACGGAACCCTCTTCAAGACCATCAATTTGGCCAGCGTCCAAGTGCAAGACAAGTCCCTCGTTGGGGATTACTCCAGCACGGATAACTCGCACTTCGCCGTCCAAAGCATCTATGGCGCGTGCTCCTGGATCTGAAAACTCAGAGCCTTTCTTGTGAATAATAGGACCACCGACCAAAGTGATAACAGGAGGTGTCGTGTCGACGACATGCACGGTTCGCGAGATCTCGACAGCCTTGGTTCCGCTGGTACTGGTGTAATTATAGGTAATGGAGTACGTACCTAGAGTAGATCCATCTGGCACTCCGGCAACTTGGACAAACGCAGTAGGCAAGGTCTGGCCGCTTCCCGTTGTAAGGGTGACACCAGCATCCTCGTATGGAGCTCCAGCCTCGTGGGTAATTTCAGCATCTCCAACCAGAGTCATGATTCCAGCTTCAGGATCAGGTTCCACGATTATGGTACGAAGAGCTACGTCAGAATTACCTGAGCTATCTGTTGCAAAATAAGCAGTTTTCCAACTACCTGGAGAGGTGGTATCGATCTTGGTATTACTGAAGGGAAGGCCCTTGAGTTCGTCTTCAGAAAGAGCACGCTTAAAGACATAAAACTCATCCAGATACTCGGCGAAATGCTGGTCAGCACCCCAGTTACCGACCTTGGTAACCTCGGTAGTACTTTTACGGTCTGAGGAGGTGGCGTAGGCACCGTCTTTGTAGAAGTAGGTTCGATCTCCCTGACCCACAGCGGCAATGTGTGACCATTGAGCAGTCTGGCTAGGACGAATGTAAAAACTTGAACCACGCCAGTCTCCACGACCATTCACGAAGGTCCCTAATTGGTTATTGTCTACATGAACGATAAGCTGATGGTCACGAGAACTGCCACGGGTCAGAGTCTTCCACTTGCCCGCTCCGTACAGGTTTTTGAACCACACCGCGATCGTCCACTCATCAGCAAGATCAACCTCATTGCCACCTAAGTCGAGACAAGCACTTGGCAGTTGTGGAATATGAAGTCCATGACCATAGCGTCCGGGTCCACCACCCATCGCACCCGCCATGGGAGTGGCGTTGGCATGGTTGCCAGAGCTGTCTAATCCAGCTGCCTCAGCATCATTGAAAGAATAGTACACCACTGCGCCCTCAGGCATGGTAGAGTATTCGATTTCATCGTCTGCATTATCAGAGACAGTAACACCGGGCTCTTCAAAGTCTTGTCCGATGAAAAGCTTGATCGTGTCCCCACCAGCGAAGGTGAATATAGGCGGTTTATCATCTATGACGCGAATCTTGCGAACGACTGGTTCAGCAATACGCCCATCTGAGGTGTAGCTGTAGGTAAGCAGGTACTCACCCACTTTTGAACTATCGATATCACCTTGAATCGTGAGTGCGTTTGGATCTGAACCAGCGGGGTCAGTAATAACTACACCGGGTTCTTGAAAATTATCATCCACGGAGAGGGTGACCTCAGCTTCCCCCTTCAAGGTCAGCACTGGAAGATCAATGTCTTCAACTACGTGGATAGTGCGAGTGGCAACAGAGCGGTTCCCGCTAGAATCTGAGGCAGTGTAGCGGATCACGAATGTTCCTGGCTCACTACTATCAAGGCCGATAATGTGATCATCCGGTGTCAATCCGTTAAGACTGTATTTGGAATTTAGAAAAAGTTCGACTAGCAGGCGATCTTCTTCGGGCAAAACACGATCAAACAGTAGAATCCGAGCCACCTCTGCATGCGAGGGCTGTTCTCCCTTGTTTCGCCAACCACCAATTGCGAAGAGACCTGGCTTGAAATTACTGTTGTTCGACCCTCGACCACCAAAAACCTTCTGAACACCATCCTTCCACAAAGAGCCTTCGGGGTCAGATTGGTTACCCATTGTTCCAGAATGTAAATGCCACGCTTTGCTCTGATCATTGTCTGTATTTACGATCCAACCTTCCGCATACCAGGCAGCAGTGTATCCGCCGTGGTATCCGAAAAGCCAGTTACGACTCCGAGATGAGAAAATACGGCCCATACGCTCTCCAGAGTAGCGAGATATCGTAAACAGGGTGTAGCCATTGGTTAGGTTGTCGAAGTTACGGCTGTTCCACATGTAGGTGTCGCCGTTAAAGCGTAATACTGGCTCCCCATTGAGACCGTCTTCAATCCAATCTGGACCAGGACCGTCATGATTCGACATATGATTTCCAAAACCGGAAGAATCGGGCCAGGCATCAGTCAATTTGTCTCCATTACCAAGAGAATCCTTCAAACTGGCCGCATTGAGGTCAAGAATGAGGCCAGTCTTTGGGAAACCAAGATCATCAGCTACGAGAACTTCACCGTCAACAAGGTCAGTAGCGGTGGCACCAGAATGCTCCAGCGTATCCCCGACCTTAACATGAATCACCGCTTCACCACTTAAAGTAATTACAGGAGGTGTGGTATCTAAAACTGAAACCGATCTAAAAACGGGTTCTGCAATTAAGCCGTCAGCATCAGTGTATTCGTAGGTCAGGGTGAAATCACTTGTCTGGCTACCGTCCTCTGGAAAACTTACCTTACCAAGGAGGTTTGACTCTAATACATTTCCTTCGGAATCAGTGGCTTTAGCTCCAGGATCTGTGAACTCCGTACCAGCCTCATGCTGAATCAATGTATCACCATTGAGGACAACTACAGGACGATCAGTATCAGGTGTTATGATAATTTTTCTCGAGGTTGTGCCTAGATTCCCACTGGCGTCGCGCGCTGCATAGAGTAGATTGTATGTGCCAGGAGTCGTGAGATCTGGCGCTGGAGCGTCTAGTCCATTGAGTCCATACTTCGCATTAAGATAGGTTTCGACGCTGTTGCGAACATCAGCATTTACCCCGTGGTCGTAAACTAGTACTTCTGCAATAAAACCCCAACCGGGCTGAGACCCATTCTGATAGCCGCCAAACTGTAGTTGCCCAATCTGACCATTACGAGAAGAGTACTGTACCTTCTCACGGGTGTCAGCGTAGAATCTTGTATTATGGTCACCGAGGCTAATAGCAGAGTAGAGGTGTGGATCCTTGGTAGCCGTAACGTCGGACATGTAGACCCATTGATCAGCATGCATACGGTCCTCATAGCCTCTGTGATAGCCAAGAATCCAATTATTAGTGGCAGAGGAAATAAGTCGCTCATTACTACTACCCGAAAGGCGGGATACCGAAAAGATAGAGTAACGGTTATTGAAGGATTTTTGCGTTCGAATAAGATCCTGCCCATCAATCTGAACAGCAGGGCGTCCGTTGAGAGCTTTTAGCGCTAAAGTAGGCTCTCCAGCAAAAGCGCTGGCATCATTAAATTGACCAGAAAGATCGGGCCATTCTGTAAAGACCTCTCCATCGGATAGATTTAGTCGGCTCGCATCCAAGTGCAGAACCAAACCCTCTCTGGGAAAGCCTAGATTGCTGTAGGCAGTCAACGCAGCGCCAGAGTCGTCGGATACAGTCACACCAGGATCATTGAAGTTTTCGCCAAGCTTCAACGAAATCTCGGAATCCCCAAGAAGGGTCAAAATAGGCGCCTCCCGATCGACAACGACAACCGTACGATGGACGACCTCGGCAGGAATACCATCTGCATCAACGAATTCGTAAGTGAGAATATGCTCTCCCAAAGTGGAGGTATCCACAGTACCTGCAACCTCTACATCATTGGCATTCAAGTCCTCATTGAATGCACTCTTGACCGTGTAACCGGGTTCGGTGAATTCAGAACGGATTGAAACTTCCATGCGAGGTTCACCCAGTAGTGTGATGACAGGCAGGTCTATCGAGTCTACTACAACAATAGTCCGCTTGGCTGTAGTCTCGTTTCCAGCAGCATCTACAGCACGGTAGGTAATTTCATACGAACCCGTCTTGTCCAAAGCCATTGGCTTTTCGATTCCCCACATTCCCTTCTGGTTCACTGCTCCAGGATGAATAATTTCACGAACGGAGCGGTCCTTGTGCTCTACAATGGTCACCCATTGTCCACCTTCTTCAGTCATCACATCGATGCGGTAATCCGTAGGTAGACGGTCTCCGTTGCGGCCAATCCGATCTCTAGACCAAACGATGCGGTCAATGGTCATCAAATGGGGAAGATCAATCTGCACCCAAGCGCTAGTTGTGTGAGCGCGCCAACTGAAACTGTTTCCGTATAACCCGTCGTTGATTTCGTTCAGGTTATGAGTCGCATCGTTTGCGGATGAACTAGCTGTTGCTACCGAACCTAAACTAGCCAAAGCAACGTTCTTTCCTCCAGAAAAAATTTCAAGTTCATCGATGCAAGGCTGGTGTTGATTCACCTTATCTACGACAAAACGAACTTTAAGTGCCTCCACGGGATCGAATGTCTCGGTATTAGCCAAAGGAGTGACAATACCCGGCAATCCAAATTCTGCACTGAGGCGACTACCGTGAGAGGATTCCAAATGAGCAATAGCAACTTTGTACACACCAGGTTGTAGCTGAACCTGACCATATCCGAACCGGATACTACCATCGATCCATTCAGAACCATTATTGCCATCGAGTTCGAAGACACCATCCTGATCCAAATCGAGCCAAAAGGATCCAAGATCATCTGGCCAAGGCATTCCAAATTCATAAACGCCGGCTGTTCCAGCACGAAAAACTCCAGTAAAAAGGTTCTGGAAGTTATCGTTGATAGTGATCCCTGTACCCAACGCATTGAATGCGGCATCCCCGTTGACTTCCATTCTTCGCTCAAAAGTATTTTCTCCTGCAGGCTTAGCTTCTAGCAAACCACCGTTGTCATCCAGAATCATCAGGCTATCTGGACGACTGGCCAGCATGTAGCCTCTAGCATGAAGTTTATCCCATTCATAGAGGGAACTATCCGCAAAGATGACACCATCAACAGCATCCTCAGCAGATGCACCCGCGTCAACGTACGGATTACCGAGAAGATGTCGAACCTCTGACTTGCCATGGAGTGTAAGAACTGGAGGCACGTTATCAGCAACAGTAATCGTACGGAAGACTGTCTCAGCGGACCGACCCTCTGCATCAGTAAAATTGTAAGCTAGTATGTATGTGCCATCTGCACCTCCGTCCACAATACCGTCTACCTTGATACCTGAGGGGTCCAGAGAATTGCCATCCGCATCGGCAACCGTTGCACCGACATCATTGTACTCGGTGAGTACTTGATGCTGAATGAAGGTTTCGCCATTTAGGGTTATCACCGGGGCAACTGGATCGAAAATGCGGACCGTGCGTTTCGCTTCCGCTGAAGCGCCAGCTGAGTCGGTAGCCAAATAATTAACAGTCCAGTCGCCAAGAACAGAGGTATCGATGGTCTCTGCAATCAACCTACCACTACTCTGATAAGCAAGCAAAGCAGCGGCATCATCTAGAGCAACCTTGTAGATACGCAGGTCATCTACACGCCCTTGAAAACCTGCGTATCCATCGCGCCAACCGAACTTAACATCCACGACCCGATCACTAAAAGACTTCTGGTCGTCATTACCTGTGAAGACCGACAGACCATCCTTGTAGAGGGTAGTTACCCCATCGTTGAAGCTGAAAATCCAGTGACTCCACTCACCATCAGGCAATGAGTTGGGCTGCGTAACATGGGAGTTGCGCCAGTCACCTTCCAAATTCCAACGCAGGCGAAGCTTAGTTCCCTGACGCTCAATTAATGCTAAACCGTCCGCCCAAAACACATAATTGCCACCAGTTGGGCGCATCCAAAAGGCAATCGTTCCAGAGTTGGTATTCTTCAAGCCATCAAAGTCGTCAGCCTGAACATAATCATCGCCGTCCACCTCAAGCCCCCAGCCTAATCGACCAGTCATACGCTGGGGGTCGCCTTTAAGTACGCCAACCGTACCCGGCAGCACAGAGTCGTTTACCTCGGCGCCTGAGTACTCATCCAAATTCCACAATGCGGCGAGATTGCTATCAATCTTTGTGGCAGGCTGGTAAATTGTTCGTGTAATTTCCGATATATTACCATCCTCTTGATCTTGTGCAGTGGCGCCCTGCTCTTCGTATGCTCCACCTAAAGGCATTCGAACCAAAGACTCACCTACCGGAGTCACGACTGGGAGATGATTGAAGTCACCCTCTCCATTATTGTAGGCAAGCGCTACCTCTTCAGCATTAAGAGCAACCTTGTACAACCGTACATCGTCAATAAACCCTTCGAACCACGAACCATTGCCATTGTCGTTGTTGGCACCAATGTAGAGATCGTTTTTCGAGTAAGTCAGATTACTGACCACACCAGTGGTTTTAAGCTCTCCATTGACGTAGGTGGCAGAAGTTGAGTTACCGTCATTAGTCAGTCCGACATGCACCCAATCGCCATGTGACAAGGAACGATAATCACCTGCGCCAGCATTACCATTACTACCATCCTTGTAACGATGGTGGATAAACCAAGCATCGCGGTTGGAATCTCCTGCCCAAAAATTATAATGCCGCCCAGGTCGACCAAAAACGCCTGCCCAACCCTCGTTACCTTTGACAGATTTCAGCCAAAGAGTGACGGTGTAGGCTGAGACATCCATCGAAGGATCGTACTCCACAGTCACCTTGTCACCATTGCCATCAAACTCAAGCGCCTTACCAAAAGGAGCGTCTACAAGAACAGGTCCTCCAGAAGTCTTACCATCTAAACCATTCGCCGAAAGGTCGTTAACAGTTGAACCATCCAACTCTGCAAAATCAAACCACAGGACAAGGTCATCCGGACGTACATTTGGACGTATCTGTGCACTGAGGCTAGAGGCAAACAAAATGCCAAGAGCGTATCTGGTCAACTGAAGCCAGTTAGCAATTGGTAGAGACATACAGGAGGAGTGAAGGAATTAACTACACTAGGTGTCCGCGCACGCGAGTGCAAGTAAGTTTAATTTAGGGGGATTGAGCAGTTACCTCAAAGGTGCACACAGATGGTTAGTCTGGACATTTTCTTGAATCAAAAGTCATCTTGTCAGGGACAAATCTAAGTCATCAAATTTTAAGGATGAAATTCTCTAGAACTATAATTTACGTTACATTTGCATTAACTTTTTCGACAATACATGCAGCAAAGCTGAAGATCTTTGTCATGGCAGGACAGTCCAACATGGAAGGTGCTGGTGTCATTCAAATCCATCCTAATAGCCGTAATGGCGGCAAGGGTACATTGGAGTACCTCTCCAAAAACAACCCCCAGAAGTTCGGACACCTGTTACAAGATGACGGTTGGATAGAACGTAAGGATGTGTTTGTACGCTATGGAAGTCGCAAAGGACCCCTTAAGCCGGGCTTTGGCTTTCGCTCATCTTCAATTGGTCCGGAATTAGGTTTCGGCACTGTGGTGGGTGATGCTCTAGAGGAACCTGTGCTACTAATTAAAACCTGCTGGGGAGGTAAAAGCTTATACACTGACTTCCGTCCACCTAGTTCGGGTATGCCTGCTAAAGAAACTCTCGAGAAGTGGCTCAATGGGGCACGTCGCAAGAATCCAAATGCAACCTTGGAAGATGTAAAAAAGCCCATTGGACACTTTTACCGCCTCATGCTTTCGGAGGTTTCTGATACACTTGAGAACCTAGATGCATACGCGCCTGATTTCCGGAACAAAGACTACGAAATTGCTGGTTTCGTCTGGCACCAAGGATGGAATGACGGTCTTTCGCATGTTACTGTAGCCGAATACGAAACGAACCTAACCAACCTGATAAAGGATCTACGTAAAGAATGGCATACACCAAATTTACCTGTGGCCATCGCAGTGAGCGGGTTTGGTGGATGGAGTCAGAAGATTGATAGACGCTTAGGGATCATCAAAGCACAACATGCAGTAGCTAAACTGAAGGAGTTTAAGGGGACTGTAGCTAGCGTAGAAACCCGAGGCTATTTCCGCCCTCGAGAGGACTCACCCGGAGGGCAAGGGTATCATTGGAACAACAATGCCGAAACCTACTATCGGATTGGTGAAGGATTAGGAAAGGCAATGGTCACCCTGTTGAAATAATCTAGACATTCCAGGTGGTTAACAAAAAGACGGATGCCCATTTCAGAGCACCCGTCTTAAGGTAAATTGAAGAAATTTGGCTAAGCTCCAATCAGCCTTTTTTCTTTGCAGCCTTCTCAGCCTTTTCGCCGGCCTTTAGCCAACCAGAAATTCCAGCAGAGAGGTGCTTTACATTAGTGTAGCCAAGCTTTTCGGCGGCTCCAGCGGCGCGTTTGTATGCACTGCAACGAGGACCACCACAGTATGCAACAATGAGAGTGTCCTTGTCCTTGGGAAGAACCTTAGCGAGGTCCTTGCCGACTTTAGAAAAATCATGTGCGCCAGGAATATGACCCTTTGCAAAGCGGTTGCTGCCATTAACGTCGAGAAGGACAACCTTCTTACCGTCGATAGCCTTCTTAAGCTCCTTGATGCTAACATCAGGGTACTCACCAGCGAAAAGGTTAGCGGCAAACAATGCTGCAACGAAGAATGCGAATACTTTTTTCATAATTGGGGTTTTGGGTTTCTGAGTTCTGGTTCTAATGCACAATGTGCAGAGAATTATAGCCTGAAATGCTCAGGTTGGGAGTTTTTTTGTAGGTAAGGGTTACGCTTGGCAATCTCCGAATTGTTTATAGGGGTGGGTTTAGGAAATGAAAATGCTCAAGCTTCTAAACATCACATTGTTCACATCGTATCTTCTGGCATTGGCCTCAATCAGCAGTGCAAAGCCAGCTTTTGATAAAAAACCCAACTTCATACTCGTCATCACTGATGACCAGGGTCATGGACCGATTGGAAGACATGGCCACCCCTGGATAAGGACTCCAAATCTTGACGAACTCTACGATACCAGCACCCGATTTGATCGTTTCTTGGTAAGCCCGACTTGCTCCCCTACCCGTGCTGCAATTATGACAGGCCGCCACCCTCTCAAAAATGGTGTAACTCACACGATACTTGAACGTGAGCGGATGACCCTAGACGCAACCATATTGCCTCAAGTGCTAGCAAAAGCTGGTTACACCTCAGGTATTTTTGGAAAATGGCATTTAGGAGACGAGGAGCCCTACCAGCCGCACAAGCGCGGATTTGACGAGGTTTTCATTCATGGTGCCGGTGGAATTGGACAGGCTTACAAATGCTCGTGCGCAGATGCTCCCGGTAACAAGTATTTCAACCCGACAATCCGACATAACGGCACGTTTGTTAAGACAGAGGGCTACTGTACTGACCTATTTTTTACAGCAGCTTTAGGATGGATGCATAGAGTTAAAGAAAAGAACCGACCATTCTTTGCCTACATAACCACCAACGCTCCTCATGGCCCTTTTATTGCTCCTCCCAAAAACACAAAGCATTTTACCGATCTAGGGTTCAACGATAGGACTGCAGGATTCTACGGAATGATTGAGAATATTGATGAGAACATGGGCAGGCTTATGACCAAGCTAGAGGAGTGGGGACTTTACGAAAACACAGTCCTAATATTCATGTCTGATAACGGAATGACTGCTGCTGGTGCAGGCCAGGGCAAACTAGGAACATCTAAAGAAGGCCAACCCCTGCATCATTATAATTCCGAGATGAAAGGTCACAAAGGCTCATCGGATGAAGGAGGAGTACGAGTTCCCTTTTTGATGCGCTGGGACAGTGTTCTGAAGCCCGGCAATGAAGTTAAAAAAATTGCAGCTCATATCGATATCCTTCCTACATTTGCGGATATTGCAGGTATCGACAAGCTCCCGAACAAGCAGATTGAAGGTCGTAGCCTAGTGCCACTTTTAAAAGACCCGAAAGCAGTCTGGAAAGACCGTTATCTATTCACTCAGAAAGCAAGATGGAAGACAGGATCTGAGCCGAACAAGCACCAATGGAAAGCCTTCGCGGTACGTAATCAACGTTACCGGCTGGTAGAAAACAACCTATACGACATGGTTAAGGATCCAGGGCAAACGCACAATATTGCGGCTGAGAATCCTCAAGTTGTGAAGGAACTCCGTACCGCCTATGACAAGTTCTGGAAAGAGGCACGACCACTAATGGTCAACGAAACCGCTCCCATGTCTCGCACTCGCCCCTACCACGTGCTGTATAACAAACAGATTAAGGAATCCGGCATCCCTAAATGGAAGGCTCCAAAGTTCTAGTTTCTCAAACTAAGGACAACGCCTGAACTGCCTCATGGAATAAGTCTGTTTGCTATTGTGTCTATCCAGCCCATCTCCGCCGAGGAAGCAGTTCGTCTCATTCCTGATGGTGCGACCCTTGCAACCAGCGGCATTCTAGGTGCTCAACATCCAGAAGCCCTCACTGCAGAACTTGGACGCCGCTATCTTTCGAGCGGCTCACCAAATGGATTAACCCTTGTAAACTGCGCCGCCCAAGGCGATGGGGCCAACCGCGGACTAAATCACCTAGCACACGAAGGCCTTCTTAAACGTGTTATCGCAGGTCACTGGGGACTTATGCCCAAGGTTGCCAAGCTGGCTATCGACAATTGTATTGAAGCCTACAATCTGCCACAAGGAGTCCTCTGCCAGTTGCTCCGCGATATTGCTGCTGGCAGACCCGGCTGCATCACACATGTTGGCCTAAATACCTTCATCGACCCGATCCACCAAGGCGGCCGATTGAATGCGAGCACAACTGAAGACCTGGTTGAACGAATCAAAATCGATGATAAAACTTGGCTCCGCTACAAGCCCTTCCCTATCAATGTAGGACTTATCCGCGCTACCGAAACTGACCTCAACGGTAACCTTTCTGTTTGTGAAGAGGCTGTTTCAGGAGAAATCCTACCGATAGCTCAGTGTGTGCGAAATCACGCCGGGATTGTCATAGCACAAGTAAAACGCGTTAGGGATACCCCGATTCCACCACATCATGTCGCAGTGCCAGGTCACCTCGTGGACCACATTGTAATCGCAGATGCTGCTGATCACACAACCACCCTAGGTCACGCCAACGACTCCAGTCTCTACAACTTCTCAAAATCTGCTCCTCCTCCACCTCTTCCAAGTGATGATATAACTCGGCAAGTCATTGCTCATCGCGCATGTGATGAACTCCGTTCTGGCCAAGTAGCAAATTTAGGCATCGGGCTTCCTGAAGAAATTGCAGTCCAAGCCGCAAGGCGAAGTTTGCTTGATTCAATCACCCTGACTATAGAAAGTGGTCCTATTGGTGGAATCCCACTCGGAGGACTAGATTTTGGTGCTTCCAGAAACCCTGAGGCAATCATCGACGCCCCAGCACAATTCGATTTCTATGATGGCGGAGGTCTTGATTTCTCAGCATTGGGTGCGGCCGAAATTGATGCGTTTGGAAATGTCAACGTTTCGAACTTTGGGGGTCGTCTTGCTGGTGTTGGCGGTTTCGTTAATATTTCACAAAATGCAAAGAGATTGGTCTTTTGCGGAACCTTTACAACTGGAGGACTTAGAACCAAAATTGAAGGCGGAAAACTACGCATAGAACAAGAAGGTAGTATTCACAAATTTGTCCAGAGAGCAGGTCAAGTTTCCTTCAGTGCAGAACAAGCACTAATGAAGGAGCAAGATGTTATCTATGTAACCGAACGTGCAGTCTTTCGTCTTATCGATTCAGGCCTCCAGCTTGTAGAAATTGCTCCAGGGATTGATGTTCAAAAACAGATCCTAGATCTTATGGACTTTACACCAAAGATCGAAGAAACCTTAGAGTTCAAGCTTCCAGAAATTCAGTAGTAATTTGCAGAAATCTCAGTGTGCAAGATACGATAAACCTAGTCTAGTTAAGTTCCCAACGAAGGTTTCGAAACTCTGGTGCATTACCCTGCCATTCTGCACCTAAGCGAAGAGGTTTCATCTTTGAATTACGAGGCGGCCTTAAATTTTCAGAGTGATCTAAACGTAACTGCTTAACTCCTCTCCAGCTTTTGAGTGGCGTCAACTCCACATCCTTGAAATCATCAACTGTAAGCTCAAACTCTTGCCAAGCATCCCCTCCAGATAGAGCTAGTTCTGTAGCAAATCGATCCAACCCAATGGTTAATTTATTCTCAGATTGAGAACGAACCCCTAAACAAAGCTTTCCCTTCAAGGGAGGGCTCCATGCCTGAGAGTAGAGCTTATTAGTTTTGATTCCCCACTTATCTGGATTGTAGGAGAACCACTCCTTTTTCCATGCACCCTTGAAATCCTCAATAACTAGCGACTTCTTAAGTGATGTGGCAGATCCAGCATCATGTAATTCAGCCGCGGCGACGGTTTCCATTAAGGAAGACAAGGTGAAAGATTTTGTAGAGTATTCTGAGTAGTAGTATCCCACTGCTGATACAGAATTTCCGATTTTATAAGACGCATTTGCGTAGACCCAAAGAGGCTTATCAACCGAGTAGATTTGAAGACTAGCTTCCAGTTGCCCATCGTGCATTGAAACTGGTGCGTGGTGCCAAAAACGATGCTTGGTATTTTCCAAATCTAATTTTTCACCAACTCCCTTACCGTGCTGAGTGTAAAAGATATCAAGAGAGTCCACTTCCCTAGTTTCATCAACCGAGATCCTTGCTAGGGGAGATTTGCCCTCGGGAAGTGACACCTCGAGTGTTGGAGTCTTTGGCATAGAATACGTTCCCTTAAGGTGCTGATCGAACCACAATTGGGTAGCAACCTCGTAAGGAGCCGTGTCCTGATGATTTCCATGGGGCGAACAGGTCACACGCCAATCTTTGGATTTAATCTCTTGGACAGCAGTTTTCAGATCGTTAATTCGTCCATGAAAATCATTAGATGGACTAAGGAAAATAATAGGGCACTTTAAATTCTTGAGGCTGGGAGGATCGCTTACCGTATTGAGGTGAAGAGGATTTTTCGAGTAGCGATCACTAATACCTCCGCACGAGGGTGCAGAAGCTTTCACGCGATTGTCCGAACCGGCAGTTAGAACGGTCAACTTGCCTCCCATGGAATGGCCATAGACTCCAAGCATTGATCCATTGACCTGCGGTTGTTGCTCAAGAAAGGTCAACGCCCTTCTAGCACCCAAGGCAGCCAGAAACCATGAACTATTTCGAGGCGACTCAATCGGATCAAGTGTCCAATCCGCAACTGGAATTTCTCGAAAGGCGTCTTTGCCATTACGGCTCGGAGCATGATACCCATCTAGTGCGCCCCAGTCGGTAGTAAGCTTGTAACTGGGATGATCCCTATTTCCTTCCCAAAAAAGATTAACGTCATTGGGTCTAACAGTGTATCCGGGAGCAAATATACGACCTGCCCATGAAATGGAAATGGATGCGTACCCTCGCTTAGCATTGGAGAGAGGAGCTCGATAGTCCGCATATTGTCCACCTCCATGTATTTGAACAAGACCGGGTAGGCTTTTGCCATTTTTGGGATACCCGTAAACAGCCGCCATCATCGCCTTTTGCCCTTTAAAAACACCGATTCTGTATCGAAGAACCTTGAGCTTCACTCCATCCTCTTCCCACTCCTTGAGGATTTCAACATCCAGAGGCTCAGCTTTTGGGTCGAAGCCGATCCACATATCTTCTAACGATGTCGGTGCAACCGAACCCTTCAACGCCGGAAGGGTATCAGGTAATTTCAAGTCCCCATACGAAATTGAGAGTATAGAGGCAAATAATATGAGTGGAATAGGTGGTAATTTTACTCCGATCATTACTTCTCGGGGATAGGTTTATTCGTATTGCAAATAATTCGGGCCAAAAAAAAGTGGGCGCTAGACAAATATCTTAGAGTGATCTAGAGGCAATTATGAAACGATAAGCGGGTATCACATTAACCCGCTAAATCACAACACATAATGATGGAACTTCCTACTAAATCAAAATACGAAACCAATGCAAACAACAGGGTCTTTGAGAAGTTTGACCTTGTTCGACTTTTAACCACCTGCTTCGGCAAAGGATCCGGTGAAAATGTCTGTGTGTTGATCGATCTGCCCGACCCCAATGAAATAGAAGAGTTTCGTTTTCTCGGCGATAGCAGACTATCGATTCAAAACTACGGATACGAGGTTTTTTACAAGGCATTTCAAAACGGTGCTCTGGAGGCAATGAATTGGAAGGGTGGCGATTTGTTTGCGTACAAAGAAACAGGTGGAAGCAACCTCGACATGGAGGACGAGTGTTATGATCCTAAGGGTAACGAACTTAGCCTTGATGCCGACATCTACCCAAACTACGACATCATTCTGACAGTATCAACTTTTTCTGCGACCGCTCCCCTAACCGCAAAGTGCAAGGAATTTGGTTTCCGAGGGGCCACACTTCATGGGTTGAATCAGATCATACTTGATTCGGGTCTCTCAGTGAATTACGAGACTGTCAGCGAAGAGGCTGAGAAACTTAGGGTTGGTCTTA